>JBOGDY010000454.1:0-2225 GCA_050742955.1 Actinomycetes bacterium
CGCGTTGTTCATGCGCAAGTGGTCGGCGACCCCGACCACTTGCGCATGATCAACGCGGAGGGAGGGAGGAAGGTGGGGATGGTCAGGCGGGGAGCTCGTGGCGGCCGACGACCCTGTCCACCCAGGCGGCGGGATCGGACAGCTCGGTCTTGGTCGGCAGGTGCTCCGGCCGCTCCCAGACCCGGTTGAACCCCGCCATGCCGGCCCGCTGAACGGCACCGCGGACGAACCTCTCGCCGTCGCGGTACTGCCTCAGCTTGGCCTCGACGCCGAGCAGCCGGCGCACGACCAGCTCGAGGCGGTTCGCGTCCTTCCGCCGGCGCTGGAACCTCTCCCGGATCGCCTCGACGGACGGGATCACGGAGGGGCCGACCCCGTCCATCACGAAGTCGGCGTGGCCCTCGAGCAGCGACATCAGCGCCGTGATGCGGTCGAGGATCTCCCGCTGCGCGGGGGTCTGGACGGCCTCGACGAGCGAGGTCCCGCCCGGTCCGCTGCCGGGGCTCACCCCCTCGCGCACAGCCTCGTAGGTGGCGGCCGCGGCGGCCCGCAGGCGCCGAGCCACGGCGGCCGCATCGACGTCGGTCGCGTCGACGAACGCCCTGATCTCGTCGAGGACGTGGCCGCGCAGCCACGGCACCGCTCCGAACTGCACCCGGTGGGTCTCCTCGTGCAGGCACACCCATAGCCGGAAGTCGCGGGTGTCGACACCCATCTCCCGCTCGGCCGACACGATGTTGGGGGCGACGAGCAGCAACCGGCCGGGAGGCGCCTCCGCGGCGTCCATCGGGCCGGCGCCGGGCCGGTAGGGCGGGAAGAGCTCGTACTGACCGAGGACCTTGGTGGCGAGGAAGGCCAGCAGCGAGCCGGTCTGCACCCCGGTCACCCGCGAGCCGATGGCGTTGACCGCAGCCGTCGGTGCGCCGCGCTGGCTGGTCAGCTTGTCGACCAGCGGCTCCAGGACGGTGCGGAAGCCCGACGCGTTGGCCTGGATCCACCCGGGCCGGTCGATGACCGCGACCGCAGCCCCGTCGGACGGGGCGACGAGACCGGTGTGGCCGCGGACGTGGCGCTGGGCCTCCTCGGCGAAACGGCGCAGGTCGGCGACGGCGGTGCGTGCCTCGTCGCCGGACACGGTCGGGCCGGGGCGGACGAGCCGGGTGCCGGTGCTGACGGCGAGGTCCCAGTCGACCATCGAAGAGCTCATCGGTTCACCGTACGTCGGGGACGGTCCGACACGCGACGGCCCGGCCGGTCGTGGCGACCGCCCGGGCCGTGCCTCGGACTGTGCGGTTCAGGGACGCGTTCGCCTGACCGGCCGGTCAGGTGAAGATGCTGACGCCGCCGGGGCCGACGAGGAACGCGACGATGATCAGGACGATGCCCATCAGCACCTGACCGCGGACGAGGGTGACGACTCCCCAGATGCCGATCAGCACCGCGAGGATCCAGAGCAACATGTTCATGTAGTGCCTCCTTCGGACCGCATGGTTCCCGCCCGCCGGACCGGTCAACCCGACCGACCCCGCCGGATTACCCGCCCATATCACCCGCAATGACCGCAACGGCGGCGGCGAACCGGTCGAGGCCGTCCTGGGCGCGCAGCACGTCGGCCGGCCGGCCCCGGTCGGCCATGACGGCGAAGACCAGCAGCCGCCCGCCCGCCCCGGTCGCCAGCCCGGCGAGACTGTCGACACCGGTGAGGGTCCCGGTCTTGGCCCGCACCAGTCCAGCCCCGGCGCGGCCGGCGCCGGCCTCGTCGAGGCGGTCGTCGAGGGTGCCCGAGAACGCCGCCACCGGCAACCCGGTCACCAGTGGCCGCAGCGCCGGTCTGCGGTCGCCCGTCGCCGCGGCCAGCAGCCGGGCGACCGTCTCGGGCGAGACCCGGGACCCACGCGCCAGCCCGCTCCCGTCGAGCAGCCGCATGCCGTCGGTGGGGACCCCGAGCTCCCCCAGGATGGCTGCCACCTCGGCCCGGCCGTCGACGAACGTGCCGGGCCGACCGCGGGCCACCGCCACCTGCCGGAACAGGACCTCCGCGAGGTCGTTGTCGCTGGTCGCCAGCATCTGCTCGACCAGCCCGGCGACGGTCGGCGACTGCACCCGCGCGAGCTCGGTCGCCCCAGCGAGGGCGGTGGCCCGCGCCACCCCGCCGCGCACCGCGACCCCGTGGCGGGCAAGCAGCCGGACGAAGTCGGCGCCGGCGGCCAGGGCCGGGTCGGCCC
>JBOGDY010000455.1:0-2216 GCA_050742955.1 Actinomycetes bacterium
GCCTGGCGCGACGCCGCCAATGCGGTCCACGTCCCGTACGACGAGGAGCTGCGGGTGCACTCGCAGTCGGCGGCGTTCACCCGTCACCAGGAGTGGGACTTCGAGGCCTACACGGACCGCTACCCGTTGCTGCTGCACGCGCCGTACTTCGACCTCTACCGGAAGCAGGTCGTCAAGCAGGCCGACCTGGTGCTGGCCATGCACCTGTGCGGCGACGCGTTCACGCCCGAGGAGAAGGCCCGCAACGTCGACTACTACGAGCGGCGAACGGTCCGCGACTCGTCGCTGTCAGCGTGCACGCAGGCGGTGCTGGCCGCGGAGGTCGGCCAGCTCGAGCTCGCCCACGACTACGCCTACGAGGCGGCGCTGATCGACCTGCGCGACATCCACCACAACAGCCGCGACGGGCTGCACATGGCCTCGCTCGCCGGCGCCTGGATCGCTCTGGTCGCCGGGTTCGGCGGCATGCGCGACCACTCCGGGTCGCTCACGTTCGACCCAGCACTGCCCGACGGCGTCACCCGCCTGTGCTTCTCGGTGCGCTGGCAGGGGGTCCGGCTCCGGGTCGACGTGCTGCCGCGGCAGGTCACCTACGAGCTGCGCGACGGCAAGGACGCCCGGCTCAGCCTGCAGCACGCGGGCAAGGAGATCGAGGTGCGCGCGGGGGAACCGCTCACCTTCCCGCTGGAGCGACGGTCGGCCACCCTCCCCCGCCCGCCGCAGCCACCCGGCCGCGAGCCGGTCAGCCGCGCGCTCGGTCCGCTGCACGAGGGCTGACCGGCGGGTCCCCGCTCAGTCGGCGGGCTGCTGCTCGCGGGTGGGCTGTCGCTTCTGCTGGACGGCGCGCGCTATCCGTCGCCGCGCGTCCTCCTGGATCCGGGTGGCGACCAGGAACTCGGCCGCCTCGAGGCGCTCGGCCTCGGGTTGATCCTTCACGCCCAGGGCGTGCTGCTGCGGCTTGTGGGTCACGTCGCTCATCGCCTCCAGCATGGCTGCCTCCTGCCAGTATGCGCTCAACGACACGCCACGACTTCGGCAACGTTCCGTAACGAAGGAGGGCGGCGCCGGTCACCGGGCCAGGGTCAGACCGACGCCGGCAGCGGTGAGCGTCAGCCACAGGGTGAGCGCGACGTAAGCGAGGGCCGCACGCGGCCGGCCGGTCCCGGCGAGCGCCAGCGCCTCCCACGCGAAGGTCGATGCGGTCGTGAAGGCGCCGCAGAAGCCGGTGCCCACCAGCGCCACGACGCCCGGCGGCGCGTCGCTCGCCAGCATCCGCCCGGCGAGCACCCCGAGTGCCGCGCTGCCGACGACGTTGACCAGCAGCGTCCCCCACGGCAGTCGGGAGCCGAACCGCGTGGTGACCGCGGTGTCCACGAGGTAGCGCCCGGGTGCGCCGACGGCGGCGCCGAGAGCGATCATCAGCCACGTCACGCCGGCACCCGCGCCCTGGTCAGCAGCGCCCGACCGGCCAGCAGGCCTACGAGACCGGCGACCAGCATCCCGGCAACACTCGCGCCGACGTACGCCGCGGCGAGCACCGGCCGCTCCGCGCGCACCAACCACACCGCGTCGACCGCGAAGGTGGAGAAGGTCGTGTAGCCGCCGAGCACCCCGGTGCCGAGCAGCGGGCGCGCGTAGCGGCTCGTCGGGCGCCGGACGGCGAGTACGACGAGGAGGGCCGCCAGCGCCGCGCAGCCGGTGAGGTTGGTGACGAAGGTCGACCACGCCCACTCCCCCGCCTCGTGCGGCCAGAGCTCGGCCAGGCCCGCCCGGGCGAGCGCCCCCACGAGGCCGCCGCAGGCCACGGCCAGGGCCGCGACCACGTGCGAGGGGGGCGGCGTCACCTCGGGGTCGAGGTCGGGGTCGAGGGGCTGCCAGTCCATCAGCGGAACCCTACGGGCGGCGTCCCGGGTGAGTCCGGCCACGGCGTACGTCCTAGTCTGGCTTGCAACCCGCACCACCGGCCACGCCTGAGGAGCCCCCCTGTCCAAGCACCGGCGGCGAGCACCCGGGCCGAGCGGTCCGACGGTGACCGCGACCCCGGAGCCGCCCATGGACGGCGGCCCGGGCGGCGCGCCCGACCCCGTCGGCGCCGACCGTCGGAGGCTGCGCGAGGCACTGATCTGGGTGCCGTTCTCCTGCGCACTCGTCCCGCTGGCGCTGCACTGGAGCGGCGCGGGCTGGCAGACCGCGCTCGGCGTGGCCGCGCTGCTCGC
>JBOGDY010000456.1:0-2215 GCA_050742955.1 Actinomycetes bacterium
AAGACTGCCATAGGAGAGTTAGGTCGGCAAGCCGAACACTCAGTTCCGTCCGGACACCACCGTGAGCCGGCCACCGTCCGTGTCGAGGTCTACGCGGACCGTGTCGCCGTCGCGCACCTGCCCCGCGGCAACCAGCGGTTTGGGACATTGCGCAAGCGACACGGCGGTGGCGCGCGGCGTGTCGGCGCAGAACGTCCCATGGCACCAGCGTGGGAGCCGGCGTCGTGGGCCTGCCGGGCCCCTTAGTCCGAGTTCGTGAGGACGGCCTTCGCGCGCCCGACTCGCAGGCCGTCGCCGCCCGCGGCCACGTCCACCCCGACGGTGTCGCCGTCGCGGACCTCACCGGCCAGGACGGCCCGGGCGAGCTGGTCGCCGATGGCCGTCTGGACCAGGCGCCGCAGCGGCCGGGCCCCGTAGACCGGGTCGTGGCCGGTGCTCGCGAGCCACGCACGTGCGGCGTCGCTCACCTCGAGCTCCAGCCGCCGGGCCGCCAGCCGCCTGGCGAGCTGGGCCACCTGCAGGTCGACGATGCGTGCCAGGTCGTCGGTCGAGAGCGCGTCGAAGACCACGATCTCGTCGAGGCGGTTGACGAACTCCGGCTTGAACGCCTCGCGGACCGCGGCCAGCACCGCGTCCCGTCGCTGGCCGGGGCTCATCGTCGGGTCGACGATGAAGGTCGAGCCGAGGTTCGAGGTGAGGATGAGGATCGCGTTGCGGAAGTCGACGGTGCGGCCATGGCCGTCGGTGAGCCGGCCGTCGTCGAGCACCTGGAGCAGCACATCGAACACCTCCGGGTGGGCCTTCTCCACCTCGTCGAGCAGCACCACCGTGTAGGGGCGCCGGCGGACGGCCTCGGTGAGCTGGCCACCCTCCTCGTAGCCGACGTAGCCGGGTGGGGCACCGACGAGCCGCGCGACCGTGTGCCGCTCCGCGTACTCGCTCATGTCGATGCGCACCATGGCGCGTTCGTCGTCGAACAGGAACCCGGCCAGCGCCTTGGCCAGCTCGGTCTTGCCGACGCCGGTGGGGCCGAGGAACAGGAAGGACCCGGTGGGCCGGTCCGGGTCGGAGATGCCGGCACGGGCACGTCGTACGGCGTCGGAGACGGCCCGCACGGCATCGCCCTGGCCGACCAGCCGCTTGCCCAGCTCGTCCTCCATGCGCAGCAGCTTGGCGGTCTCGCCCTCGAGCAGCCGGCCGGCCGGGATGCCGGTCCATGACGCGACGACCTCGGCGACGTCGTCGGGCCCGACCTCCTCCTTGACCATCGCCTCGCGCGCCTCGCTGGAGGCCCGGGCCTCCGCCAGCTCCTTCTCGGCCGCGGGGACGTCGGCGTAGAGCAGCCGACTCGCGGTCGCGTGGTCGCCCGCGTCGTAGGCGCTCTGGTACTCGCGCTGCAGGGCGTCGAGCCGCTTCTTCATCTCCCCGACGCGGTTGAGGCTGCCCTTCTCGCGGTCCCACCGGGCGGTGAGCGCGGCCAGCCCCTCCTGCTGGTCGGCCAGCTCCTTGCGCAGCCGGTCGAGCCGCTCCACCGACGCCGGGTCGGACTCCTTCTCGAGCGCCATCTCCTCCATCAGCATCCGGTCGACGGCGCGCTGCAGCTGGTCGATCTCGACCGGGCGGGAGTCGATCTCCATGCGCAGCCGGGACGCGGCCTCGTCGACCAGGTCGATCGCCTTGTCGGGCAGGAAGCGCGCGGTGATGTAGCGGTCGGACAGGGTGGCGGCCGAGACCAGGGCCGCGTCGGAGATCTGCACGCCGTGGTGGCCCTCGTAGCTGGGCTTGAGGCCGCGCAGGATCGCGATGGTGTCCTCGACGCTGGGCTCGCCGACCAGCACCGGCTGGAACCGGCGCTCCAGCGCCGGGTCCTTCTCGACGTGCTCGCGGAACTCGTCGAGAGTCGTCGCGCCGACCATCCGCAGCTCGCCGCGGGCCAGCATCGGCTTGAGCATGTTGGACGCGTCCATCGCGCCCTCGCCGGTCGCACCGGCGCCCACCACGGTGTGCATCTCGTCGATGAACGTCACGATCTGGCCGTCGCTGGACTTGATCTCGTCGAGCACCGCCCGCAGCCGTTCCTCGAACTCTCCGCGGTACTTCGCGCCCGCGACCATCGCCCCGAGGTCGAGGGCCACCAGCCGCTTGTTCTTCAGCGAGTCGGGCACGTCGCCGCCCACGATGCGCTGGGCGAGGCCCTCGACCACGGCGGTCTTGC
>JBOGDY010000457.1:0-2212 GCA_050742955.1 Actinomycetes bacterium
GGTGGCCGCCGACGTCCCCGCCGCCCGGTCCGCATGGTCGGCCGCGCCGCTCGTCGTGCTCGGGTCGGACCTGGCCGCGCGGACCGCCGAGGCGAGGCTGGCCCGTCGCCCCGGTGTCGTCCTCGTGGGGCTCGACCTCGACGACGGCGGCATCTGGGGCACCGCCGTCCGGGTGGGGGCCGAGACCGTGGTTTTCCTGCCCGGCGCCGAGAGCCTGCTGGTCGACCGGCTCGGGGCGACCGTCGACGGGATCGGCGACCCGGCCAGCACCGTGGCCGTGATCGGCGGTCGCGGCGGCGCGGGGGCCTCGACCCTGGCCACCGCGCTTGCACTGACGGCGGCACTCGACGGACTCCGCACGATGCTGGTCGACGGTGACCCGCTGGGCGGGGGCATCGACCTGGTCCTCGGCGGCGAGGACAGCCGCGGTCTGCGGTGGCCGGACCTGGCGGCAGCGGGTGGTCGTGTCAGCGGGACGGCGCTGCGCGAGTCGCTCCCTCATGCTCCCGACGCGCGCCACCTGACGGTGCTGTCCTGTGACCGCGGCGACGGGGCCGCCGTGCCCGCTGCGGCCATGAGCTCGGTGCTGTCCGCCGGCCAGCGCAGCAGTGACCTGGTGGTCGTCGACCTGCCGAGACGGGTCGACGCAGCCGCGGAGGTGGCGCTCACCGGGTCTCAGGTGGTGTTCCTCGTCGTGCCCGCCGAGGTGCGGGCCGCGGCGGCGGCCGCCCGGGTCGCCGCGCAGGTCGGCTTGCTCGCGGCTGACGTCCGCGTCGTGGTCCGCGGCCCGGCACCGTCCGGGCTCACGGGTCCGCTGGTGGCCGACGCGCTGGCGCTGCCGCTGGCCGGCTGGCTGAAGGCGGAGCCGGACCTGGGGGCAGCGCTGGAGCGCGGTGATCCTCCGGCCCGCACCGGCCGTGGTCCGCTCGCCGAGCTCTGCCGAGCGCTCCTGAGCGACCTGCCCGCAGCACACAGGTCCGCGGCATGAGCGCCGGGGCCGGGCTGGTCGAGCGGGTCCGCGACCGGATGGCGCTGCGGGGCGAGGAGCCGACGGTGCCCGGCGTCGCGGCCGCCCTGCGCGCCGAGGGTGCCGTGCTCGACGACCGGGCCCTGCTGGCCGCGGTGACGGCGGTCCGCTCGGAGCTGGCGGGTCTTGGGCCGCTGCAGGCCTTCCTCGCCGACGAGTCCGTCACCGACGTGCTGGTGAACGGGCCGGGCGACGTGTGGGTCGACCGGGGCGACGGTCTCGAGCGGGCCGGCATGACCTTCCCGGACGACGCGGCGGTGCGCCGCCTGGCCCAGCGGCTCGCGGCCGCGGCCGGACGCCGGCTCGACACCGCGCAGCCCACGGTCGACGCCCGGCTACCGGGCGGTGTGCGCCTGCACACGGTTCTGCCGCCGCTCGCCCCGCAGGGCACCGCCATCTCGCTCCGCATCGCCCGGCACCGGGCGTTCACACTCGACGAGCTGGCCGCCGCCGGTGGTCTGCCGCCCGCCCTGGCCGCCGTGCTCCGTCAGGTGGTCCGGGCGCGGCTCGCGTTCCTCGTCACCGGCGGCACCGGGACGGGCAAGACCACGTTGCTGTCCACACTGCTAGGCGAGGTCCCGCCCTCGGAGCGCGTCGTGCTCGTCGAGGACTCCGGTGAGCTGCAGCCCGACCATCCGCACGTCGTCCGTCTCGAGGCCCGCCCGCCCAACGTCGAGGGCGCCGGCGCGGTCGACCTCCGCGAGCTGGTGCGACATGCCCTGCGGATGCGGCCGGACCGGCTCGTCGTGGGCGAGGTGCGCGGCGGCGAGGTCGTCGAGCTGCTGGCGGCGCTGAACACCGGGCACGAGGGTGGCTGCGGGACCGTGCACGCCAACTCTCCCGAGGCGGTGCCCTCGCGCCTGGAGGCCCTGGCGCTGGCGGCAGGCCTGCCGAGGGCCGCCCTGCACAGCCAGCTCGCCGCGGCCCTGGACGTCGTGGTGCACCTGGCCCGGGGCCCCGACGGGCTGCGTCGGGTGACCGCGGTCGGGGTCCTCTCCCGGACCGCGGAGGGTCTGGTCCGGGTCGAGCCGGCCATCTGCGCCGCCCCGGACGGGCGCCTCGCAGACGGCGCCGGGGCCGGCCGGTTGACCACCCTCCTGGGTGGTGCGGCCCGCGAGCCGTGACGGGTGCGGCCCTCGCCGCGGTCGCCGTCGCCGCAGCGGCGGGCGCGAGCCTGCCCTCGGG
>JBOGDY010000458.1:0-2205 GCA_050742955.1 Actinomycetes bacterium
CTCGGTCTCCAGCGACCGCGAGTCGGTGCCCTTCTTCAGGTACGGCCCGTAGCGGCCGTTCTGCGCGGTGATCTCCGCGCCGTCGGCCGGGTCGACGCCCACCACCCGGGGCAGCGACAGCAGCCGCAGCGCGTCCTCGAGGGTGACCGTGTCCAGCGACATGGTCTTCAGCAACGAGCCCGTCCGGGGCTTCGCGGACTTCGGGGCCCGGTCGTCGAGGACCTCGGTGACGTAGGGCCCGTATCGGCCCGCCTTCGCGACGATCTCGAGCCCGGTCCCCGGGTCGGTGCCGAGCTCGCGATCGCCGCTGGGCTCGGCCAGCAGCTCCTCGGCCTTCTCGACCGTCAGCTCGTCCGGGGCGAGGTCCTCGGGGACGGAGGCCCGCTCCTCGCCTCGTTCGATGAACGGCCCGTAGCGCCCCACACGGAGCACGATGCCGTCGCCGACCGTGATCGAGTTGACCTCACGCGCATCGATGTCACCAAGGTTCTCGACGAGCTGCCGCAGGCCGCCGTGCGCGACGTCGGCCCCGGCGGTCCCCTCACTGTCACCGTCGCCGAAGTAGAACCTGCGAAGCCACGCCACCCGGGCCTGCTCACCGCCGGCGATGCGGTCGAGGTCCTCCTCCATCTCGGCGGTGAAGTCGTAGTCGACCAGCGAGCCGAAGTGCTTCTCCAGCAGCGCGACGACCGAGAACGCCAGCCAGCTGGGCACCAGCGCCGAGCCGCGCTTGAACACGTACCCGCGGTCGATGATGGTTCCGAGGATCGATGCGTACGTCGATGGGCGCCCGATCCCGCGCTCCTCCAGGGCCCGCACCAGCGTCGGCTCCGTGTAGCGGGCCGGCGGTGACGTCGCATGCCCGTCGGGCTCGAGACCGATCAGGTCCAGCGCGTCACCGGTCGACAGGTGCGGCAGCCGTCGCTCGCGCTCGTCACCGTTGCGCGAGTCCTCCTCGTCGCGGCCCTCCTCGTAGGCCGCGAGGAAGCCGCGGAAGGTGATCACGGTGCCGGAGGTGGCGAACTCGGCGTCACGCCCGTCGCTGGCCGTGGCCGCGATCCGGAGGGTGACGGTCTGGCCGCGGGCGTCGGCCATCTGGGAGGCCACGGTGCGCTTCCAGATCAGCTCGTAGAGCGCGAGCTCGTCGCGGCTGACCTCGCCGGCCACCTCTCCCGGCGTACGGAAGGTGTCGCCCGAGGGACGGATCGCCTCGTGCGCCTCCTGGGCGTTCTTGACCTTCCGCTCGTAGCGGCGGGGCACCTCGGGGACGTAGTCGGGGCCGTAGATCTGCCGGGCCTGCGAGCGGGCCGCGTTCAGCGCCGACTCCGACAGCGTCGTCGAGTCGGTGCGCATGTAGGTGATGTAGCCGTTCTCGTAGAGCCGCTGCGCGAGGCGCATCGCGGTCTGCGCGGACAGGCGCAGCTTGCGGCTGGCCTCCTGCTGCAGGGTCGAGGTCATGAACGGCGCGGCCGGCCGGCGGGTGTAGGGCTTGTCCTCCACCGAGCGGACCGCGAAGTCGCTGTCCCGCAGCGCGTCGGCCAGACCCCGTGCCGTGGCCTCGTCGAGGTGCACACCGTCGAAGCGTGGAACCGGTCGGCCGTCGCTGCCGAAGTCGCGGCCCTGGGCGACCCTGCGCCCGTCCACGCCGACCAGCTTCGCGTCGAAGCGCCCGCGCTCGGTCGCCGGCCGCTCGAGGGTGGCCACGAGGTCCCAGTAGGACGCCGAACGGAAGGCGATGCGCTCCCGTTCCCGCTCCACCACGAGCCGCGTCGCGACCGACTGCACGCGGCCCGCGGACAGGCCCTGCCGCACCTTGCGCCACAGCACCGGGGAGACCTCGTAGCCGTAGAGCCGGTCGAGGATGCGGCGGGTCTCCTGGGCGTCGACCAGGCGCTGGTCGAGGTCGCGGGTGTTGCCGATGGCCTCCCGGATCGCGTCGCGGGTGATCTCGTGGAAGACCATCCGGCGGACCGGGACCTTCGGCCTGAGCACCTCGTGCAGGTGCCAGGCGATCGCCTCGCCCTCGCGGTCCTCGTCCGTCGCGAGGAAAAGCTCGTCGGCGTCCTTGAGCGCCCGCCTGAGCTCGGCGACCTTCTTCTTCTTGTCGGCGTCCACGACGTAGAACGGCTCGAAGTCAGCGTCCACGTCGACGGCGAACTTGCCGAACCGACCCTTCTTCTCCTCCGCCGGCAGCTCGGAGGGCGT
>JBOGDY010000459.1:0-2198 GCA_050742955.1 Actinomycetes bacterium
TACCATCGGTCACAGATGCCTCCAGTGCTCGGGGTCGGGCTCGAAGCGGACCCGCAGCCGCCCGTCGCGAAGCGCCGCGCCCGCCACCTGGCAGCGTCGCAGGGCGCTGGGCAGCGCGAGCACGCGGCGGTGCGCGCCGACGGTCACGACCAGCTCGTCGCCGATGCGCACCAGGTCGGTGGCCTCCCGGGACGCGAGCGGCAGCGCGAGCGAGAGCACGAACTCGTCGCCGGACCGTTCCACCGCCACGGCCTCCTCGCCGGTGGGTGCCGCGAACGGGTCGGCCTCGCCGTACGTCCTCTCGGCGAGCTCGACCAGCGCACGCGAACCGACCGGCTCCCCCGCGCCGTAGGCGGCGCGGAACACCGGCAACGGCGCGAACGACGACGCCACCTCGGCCAGCTGCGCGGCCTGCGTCGCCACCCAGCCAGCGCGCCACGGGTCGTCGCCGGGCGGGAAGACGCGGTTGGCGACCACGGCATCGACCCGGTAGCCGTAGAGGGACAGCGAGGTCAGGGTGCGACGGGCCTCGGCCACCACCACCGACTCGGGGGTCAGCACCAGCCGCACCGACGCGTCCGGCCCGGTGAGCACGTCGCGCACCTCGCGCAGCTCACCGTGCAGCCGCTCGACCGCGTCGAACACCCGGTCGCGCGGCATCGGCACGCCGGCGACCCGGCCGAGCACCGGGCGCAGTGAGCGCATCAGCCGGCGCTCGAGCGGGAAGACGCGATCCATGTACCACCCGAGTGCGTCCGGCAGCGCGAGCAGACGAAGGGTCTCGGCGGTCGGCGCGCAGTCGACGACGACGAGGTCCCAGCGGCCCGAGCGGACCTGGTCGCGCACCTCGAGCAGCGCCAGCACCTCCTCGGCGCCCGGCAGGACCGTCAGCTCCTCGGCCTCGATCGGGTCGACACCCGCGGTGGACAGCACCGAGAGCAGGTAGTCCTGCACCTCGCGCCAGGACTGCTCGAAGCGGCGCTGGGCGTCGACCTGCTGCACGTAGAGGCCGGTGTCGAGCTCGGTCGGGTCGGGGCCGGAGACGTCCCGGCCGAAGGCGTCGCCGAGGGAGTGCGCGGCATCGGTGGAGAGGACGAGAGTCTTGCGGCCGCGTGCGGCCGCAAGCGCTGCGGTGCCGGCGGCGACCGTCGTCTTGCCGACGCCGCCCTTGCCGGTGAAGAGGAGCAGGCGCAACGCTGCCTACCCCTCCACCCGCTTCTTGAGCTCTTTGAGAGCGGTGTCGATGATGACCTTCTCGGCCTTGCGCTTGATCATGCCGAGCATCGGGATCTTGACGTCGACGGCCAGCTGGTAGGTCACCGTGGTCGAGCCGTCGCCGGTGTCCTCGAGCAGGTAGGCCCCGTCCATCGCCTTGAGGATCTGCTCGGCCTCGACCAGGCTCCAGCGGACCTCCCGGTCGGCCTTCCAGGTGTAGGCGAGGGTGTAGGTGTCCTTGATGGCGCCCGCGTCGAGGCTGAAGCACACCTCCGCGGCCCGGCCGTTGGACGAGCTCTTGCGGACCTCGGTCTCCTTCACGGCGCCGGTCCACTCGGGGTAGGCCGCGAAGTCGGCGATCACGGCCATGACCTCGCTTGGTGCGGCGTCGATGGTGATGCTCGACTCGGTGCGCTCCGCCATGCTGGGGATCCTCCAGACCTCGGACGCGGCTGCGGCCCGAGGCTACCCGGTGGCCCGGGAGGGGCTAGAGCAGAGACCCGACCGCGGCCATCAGGCCGAAGAGCAGCAGCCCCACCACCACCACGCCGCCCAGCATGATCGCGACCTTCTTGGAGCTGTCCAGCCGGGCGCCGAGCCCCTCCAGCGATCCGCGGCTCTCCACGGCCAGCTGCGCCAGCATCGCGTCGGCGCCGGGTACCACGATCTCGAGGACAGCCTCTGCGCCCGCCGCCGGTTGTGCGGCCGCCGGCGCCGGCTCGCCGGCCGGCGCTCGGCGGGCGTGCTTGCCGCCGACCGGCCGCGGTGTCTCGGTCGGAACCGACGGCTCGGCGGTGCCCACCACCTCGTCCACGACCGGCTCGACGTCCATCGCCTCGACGTCCATCGGCTCGACGACCGGCACCGGTGCGGGGCGCAGGTCCGCGTAGCAGAGGGTGCACCAGTCCGCGCCCGGGCGCACGTGGGCGCCGCAGCGCGGGCACGCGGCCAGGACATGAACGGTCACGTCAGGGGGATTCGGC
>JBOGDY010000460.1:0-179 GCA_050742955.1 Actinomycetes bacterium
CAGGTTCCCCGCCGTGGCACGCCCGCCCTCGGGGACTCCGGTGTGGGCCACGTTGAGGAACGTGACCTCATGCTCCTCGGCGAGCTCGCCATGCCGCAGCATGTCCAGGAACGTCGGGATCCCACCCAGGTCGGGCATGCCCTTGCCGACGAGCAACACGCGGCTCATGTCTCTTGCCC
>JBOGDY010000460.1:189-2196 GCA_050742955.1 Actinomycetes bacterium
GGGTGCGCCGCAGGTTCCCCGCCGTGGCACGCCCGCCCTCGGGGACTCCGGTGTGGGCCACGTTGAGGAACGTGACCTCATGCTCCTCGGCGAGCTCGCCATGCCGCAGCATGTCCAGGAACGTCGGGATCCCACCCCGGTCGGGCATGCCCTTGCCGACGAGCAACACGCGGCTCATGTCTCTTGCCCCCCACCCGCCGGGGATGCTCGCTCCCCGGACCAGACGAGGCTATCGCGAGCGGAGCCGCCGTGCGCCTCGTTAGGATCACTCCGCCGGGTGGTGAGGGGTGGGTGGGGTGGCGACGAGAAGGCGTAGCGCGCGGCGGGTCGGGCCGTGGGTGCTGGTCACCGATGACGTGACGGGCCAGAACCGGGCGGCCCTGGCGACCGTCCGGGCACTGGCCCGCGGCGGCTACCGGCCGGCGGTCACGGTCTCGGGCCGCCGGTCGATCGCGGCCGCCTCGCGGTTCTGCGACCGGGTGGTGCGGGTGCCGCCGGCCGGCCGGGACGGTTACGCCGACGCGCTGTGCCGCGAGGCGGCGCACGGCGGGTTCCTGTCGGTGCTCCCGGCGAGCGACGTGGCGCTCACGGCGCTCGGCGACCCGTCCGCCGAGCTGGTCGACAAGGCCCGGCTCGCGCTGCGGGCCCGCGCGGTCGGGGTTCCGGTGCTGCCGGATCGCGTCTTCGCGTCGGCCACCGACCTGCGCGCCGCGGCGGACGACCTCGACTACCCCGTCGTGGTCAAGTCGGTCGTGAAGTCGGGGGCGGGGACGCTGCAGGCCCTGAGGGCCGACTCGGCGGCGGACCTGGACGGCGTCGAGGGCTCGGGCGGCGGGCTCATGGTGCAGCCCTTCGAGGGCGCGCCGATGCGGGCGGTCTCGGGCGTCGTCTGGGACGGCGAGCTGCTCGCGGTCTGCCACCAGCGCTATATCAGGATCTGGCCGCCGACCGCCGGAGTCGCCTGCGCCGCCGAGACCGTCACGGGCGATCCGGAGGTGGAGGAGTCGGTGCTGCGGGTGCTGGCCGGCCACCGTGGGGTGTTCCAGGCCCAGTTCCTCGGCGGGTTCCTGCTCGACGTCAACCCCCGCGTCTACGGCTCGCTGCCGCTGGCGGTGGCTGCGGGCGCGAACCTGCCGGTCATCGCCTGCGAGGCGGCGGCCGGTCGCCGGCAGGGCCTGGTCCGGGCCCGGGCGGGCGTCCACTTCCGCTGGCTGGAGGGCGACGTCCGGCGGCTGCTGCGGGACGCCAGGACCCGCGACCTGACCCCGGCACTGGCCGCGCGGGAGCTGCTGCCCCGGCCCGGCACCGCGCACAGCACCGAGAGCCTCTTCGACCCGGGCCCGCTGCTCGCGCGGGTGGCGTTCGCGGCCGACGCGCGCCGTGGCCGGCGGTCGACGTGACCGGCGTGCGCGCCGACGACCTCGACCGGGATGACGACCCGGACGACCTGGTCCGGGCCAGTGCCGATGACCACCTGCGTCGCAACGGGGTGCCCGGCCCGGAGGACGTCGCGGACCGCCAGCGCGCGCACGCCCTGATCCGTGAGGTGCTCGGCGACCACCTGGCCGCGGGTGGGCCGTCGCCCGGCCCCCTCGGCGTCGGCTGGACCGAGGTCTTCGACGCGTACGTCGGTGAGGTGCCCGCCGACAGCAGGCTGACCGCACGCGGGTGGCTGTCGCTGGACCGGCTGCTCGACGCCGCCGGCTGTCCCGGGACGGGCCGCTGGGCGGTCACCGAGAACGGGCGGATCCTGGCCGCGGTCCACCTGCGGACGGGCGAGCCGGGCGACCCGGTCGCGCAGGTGCTGGGCCGGGCGGCGGAGCGGGGAGAGGTCCGGCTGCGTGACGTTCTCGAGCTGCAGGCCCTGCGGGAGACCGGGGCCCGGTTCCCGGAGTCGTCATCCGTGCTGACCGCGGCCGCCGACATCGAGTCCGGCCTGGAGCGGCGCGAGCTGGTGCGCTGGGCCAGCGGTCGCCGGCTGGCGGCGCCGGCGACGCTGGCCGGGTC
>JBOGDY010000461.1:0-2189 GCA_050742955.1 Actinomycetes bacterium
CTCGCCGACGCGGGGGCCGATCTGCTGGCCCTGGAGACGGTGCCGTCGGTGCAGGAGGCCGAGGCGATGGTGGCCGTGCTCGACGGGCTGCCGGCGGGCACCAGGGCCTGGCTGAGCATCACCTGCGCTGACGCGCAGCGGACCCGGCGCGGCGACGACGTGGCAGCTGCGTTCGGGCTGGCGGCCGAGTCGGACCGGATCGTCGCCGTGGGCGTCAACTGCACCCACCCCGGCTTCGCCCTCGATCTGGTCCAGGCGGCGGCCGAGGCAGGTGGTCGGCCGGTCGTGGTCTACCCCAACAGTGGCGAGCGCTGGGACGTCGCCGCCCGCCGGTGGAGGGGGAACCCGGCGGTGGGGGCGGGGCCGGAGGAGGTACGACGGTGGGTGGCTGCCGGGGCGGGGTTCGTGGGCGGCTGCTGCCGCGTGGGCCCCGACCGGATCGCCACCATGGCCGAGGCAGTCGGGTCTCGCTCTCCGTGACGAACGGGTCGGCCCCGACCGCGCGGGTGTGGCTGGCCCCACCAAAGCCGGCGGGCTAACTCCACTGCAGGAGCTCGCCCGGGTCGTCCACAGTCTCGTCATGACCCGTGAGCCGCCTCGCGCGCCGGACCACCCTGAGACCCGCCGGGGTGCGGATCAGGGTGCGACCCGGTGGAATCACGGATGCGCGGACCGTGGGTCCTCCCGCAATCTGGGCACCGTGCAGACGGCAGGTCAGGTCTCCCGCCTCCGCCCCCGGCCCGTTCGGGAGCTGGGGCTGATCGTCGTGCTCTACGTCGGCTACAGCCTCGCCCGTCTTGTCGCCGACGCCGACATGGGCACCGCGGTCGTGAACGCCGACGCCCTGCTGGACCTCGAGCGGATGCTGCGCCTCGACGTCGAGCGGGCGGCGAACGACGCCCTGATGTCCGTCCCCGGCCTCGCGCTGGCGAGCAGCTACTGGTACTCCCTGCTGCACTACGTCGTCACGCCCGCCGTGCTGCTCTGGGTCTACCGGTCCCACTCGGGCCGCTATCGCCGGGTCCGCAACGCCCTGGTGACCGGGACCGCGATCGGCCTGGTCGGCTTCGTGGTGGTGCCGATGGCGCCACCGCGGATGCTGCCCGGCTACGTCGACACGCTGGCCGCCACCTCGGAGCACGGCTGGTGGGGCGGCCAGGCCAGCGCCCCCCGCGGCCTGGGCAGCCTCACCAACCAGCTCGCGGCGATGCCGTCGCTGCACGTCGGCTGGGCCCTGTGGTGCGCCTGGGTCGTCCTGCTGTGCACCCGCGTCACCTGGCTGCGGCTCGCGGCCCTCGCCTACGCCGCCGGCACCGTCGTCGTCGTGGTCGCGACGGCCAACCACTACGTCCTGGACGCCGTGGCCGGCGCCGCAGTGATCGGGGCGGGTATCGCGGCCGCGCGGCCGCAGCGGCTCACCCGCCTGGTCCGGCCCCGGTCCCGGGGGAGCGGTGTGGTGCCCGATGCGCTCACGGTGGCATCCCGGGCGGACGTGGAGCGCGCGGCTTGATGCCTGACCCGACGGGTCGAGGGGTCAGGACATCCGGGCGACCACGCGCAGCGGCAGCACCCGCATGGCCGGCACGACCAGCCGCCACGGCCAGCCGGGCACGTAGGCCTTGGCCGGCTCCTTCTCCATCGCGGCGACGATGGCGCGGCACCCGGTCTCGGTGTCGACGATGAAAGGCACGTTCCTGACCCGCTCGTTCATCTCCGAGCGGATGTAGCCCGGATAGATCGTGCTGACCACGATGCCGCTGCCGGCGACCTCGGCCCGGATGCCTTCCGCGACGGCGGCGACACCGGCCTTGGTCGCGGCGTAGGTCGTCGCGTTCCGGGGCAGTCCGCGCATCGCACTGACCGACGAGATGACGACGAGATGGCCCCGCTGCTGCTCGCGCAGGATCTCCATGGCCGCCTCGCACTGCGCCAGAGCACCGACGAAGTTGGTCTGCGCTGTCTCCAGGTTGGCGTCGAAGCGGCCGGTGCCGATCGGCTGACCCTTGCCGAGGCCCGCGTTGACGACCACCCGGTCGAGGGAGCCCAGCCGGTCGCGCGCCGTACGGAACACCTCGAACACGCGGGGGTGGTCGTTCACGTCGAGCTCGTGCACGACGACGGTGATGCCGGGGTGGGCGGCGAGCAGCTCGTCGCGCAGCTCCTCGAGCCGCCCGGTGCGCCGGGCGCAC
>JBOGDY010000462.1:0-2184 GCA_050742955.1 Actinomycetes bacterium
CCATGTGACCACATTATGTGCTCGACATGACTACATCAACGTCTAGCCACCCCGAGGCGCCACGCGTGGTCGCACGTGCGACAGCGTGAGCTGGGCGCGACGCCGTCGAAGCTGCATCCGGCCAGCTCGACCAACCCCTCGTCGAACGGGCACCCGCAGCTGAACAGCTGTCCGCGGCACCGCGGGCAGCGAGCGAGGTCGCAGCCGAGGTGGTGGAACCCGCCGGCCTCCACCCCGCAGTCGCCGCACCGTGCCCCGCCACTCGCGGACCCTCCGCCTCCCCGGCCGTAAGGAACCACGGGCATCGGCTCACCCCGGATGTGAAGCCTCGACACCGTGCACGACGGGGCGGTGAGCATCTCCTCGCCGCAGTCCTGACAGATCGTCACCCTTACGGTGACGGTGTGATGTTGTGTCCGGGGTTCCCGGCACCATCACCGGTATGGGTCAGGCCGCGGTGCGGGTCCGGCTGGACGTCAACGACGTCCAGGCCGGTGTGCTGCTGCGTGCCGCGGGGGCACGCCGGTTCGCGCACAACTGGGCGGTCGCGAAGATCACGGCGAACGCGGACCAGTGGCAGGCGGAGGCCTCCTACGGGATGGCGAAGCCAGACCGGGTCCGGCCGTTGAGTTACTTCACGCTGGCGAAGATGTGGACGGCGGCGAAGCCGACGGTCGCGCCGTGGTCCGCCGAGCACTCGACCTGGGCGTTCCGGTACGGCATCCGGGCCGCAGCGGAAGCCCACCAGGCGTTCCTGCAAGGATCCCGTCGGTTCCCCCGGTTCAAGTCCCGGCGCACCGATCGGGCCCGATTCACCGTGGCCGACGGCCTGCATCTGGAGGCGGGCCGGGTGCGGCTGGCGAAGTACGGCTGGTTCCGCATCGCCGCACCGTGCCGGGCCCAAGCCACGCTGCGCCGGCTGGTCCGCCGCGGCCACGCCCGGCTGCTGAACGTGACCGTGACCCGGCATTCGGACGGGCACTGGTATGCCACCGTCTGCTACGACCGTCCGACCCGCATCCCTGCTTCGCAGCACCAGCCGCCGACCGGCCGGGTCGTGGGGGTCGACCGCGGCGTGCGGATCTCGGCGGTGGTCGCGACCTCCGGACGGCAGGTGGTCGCCGAGCTTGCTGGTGTGCGGGCGCTGCGCGACGCCCGCCGCAAGGTCGCGCACCTGCAGCGGGACCTGTCACGCACCCGGCGCGGGTCCACGAACCGCGCCAAGGCGGCCGCGCGGCTCGCCCGGGCGCACGCCCGGGTCGCGGCGGTCCGCGCGGACGCGCTGCACACGTTCACCACCCCCCTGGCCCGCGGCCACGCAGTCATCGTGGTGGAGGACCTGGCCACCGCGAACCTGCTCGGCAACCGGCGCCTCGCCGCGGCGATCGCCGACCAGGGCTGGTCCGAGCTGGCCCGCCAGCTGACCTACAAGACGGCCCGCCACGGCGGGCAGATCATCGTCGCGGACCGCTGGTTCGCGAGCTCGAGGACGTGCTCGTGCTGCGGCTGGGTGAAACCCAAGCTCAGCCTCGCCGAGCGCACCTACACCTGCGGCAACACCGGCTGCCACCTGGTCGTGGACCGGGATGTGAACGCCGCCGCGAACCTCGCTGCCTGGGGCGAGGCCCAGCTTGCTGGGCAAACCCAGGTCGGGGACCGCCACCCGGGCGGCCCGTCAGCCGGCACCTGCCGGCATGCCTGCGGAGGGAGCAACGAGCCGGCATCCGTGCCGGCGAGAGCTTCCTACGAACCAGGAACCAGCCGTCCACGCATCAGCGTGGCGTAAGCACTGGACCGCTCCGGACAGGCGCGCTCACGGCGAGACAGATGGCCCGCCATCACACGCTCACCGTAAGGGGGGCAGATCGCCATGCAGACGAGGATGCCGCGAAAGCCGGACACGACCCGGCGCGCCATCCACAGCCGCAACGGACTGGACACGTCGCTTCGGCCGACGACCGCACCAGGCCCGGTCCCGGTGTCGAGGCATTGTCCGGGGTGCTCCCTAACGTCGGCCTCCGGACGACGAGGACCCGGGAGGCACAGGTGAACGACGCGCAGAGGACGGCGTGGATCGACCAGGAGGACGCGCTGGTCACCGCCAACGTGCGGGACTACGGCGTGCACCTGGTGTACGTCGGGAGCGGCAGCTGCAGCGCGCCCGGTTGCTGCGGCGGTGACCCG
>JBOGDY010000463.1:0-2183 GCA_050742955.1 Actinomycetes bacterium
GTGATCCACGCCGAGGTGTGCTCGCAGTGCCACCCCTTCTACACCGGCAAGCAGAAGATCCTCGACACCGGCGGCCGGGTGGCCCGGTTCGAGAAGCGCTTCGGGAAGTCCGGCAGCAAGTAGCTTCCGCACGGCGCCGGTCGGCGGCCTTCGGGCCACGACCGGCGCCGTCGTCGTTCCTGGGCTGCTCCGGGGCCCCGCCCCGTCAGCCTCAGTCCTCGCAGGAGAGAGACCGCCGTGCTGGAAGCCCCCGCCGAGCTCGTCGACGAGCACGCCCGGCTGGAGCGTGACCTCGCCGACCCCGGCGTGCACAGCGACCAGAACCGGGCCCGGCAGCTCGGCAAGCGCTATGCCGAGCTGACCCCGGTCGTCGAGGTCGACCGGGCCCTGCGGGCGCTCGCCGGCGATCTGCTGGCCGCCCGGGAGCTCGCCGCCGAGGACGACTCGTTCCGGGCCGAGATCGTCGCGCTCGAGTCCCGCCGCGACGAGCTCGAGGAGCGGCTGCGGCTGCTGCTGCTTCCCCGCGACCCCAACGACGACAAGGACGTGATCGTCGAGATCAAGGCGGGGGAGGGCGGTGAGGAGTCGGCGCTCTTCGCCGGCGTCCTGCTGCGGATGTACCTGCGGTTCGCCGAGCGCACCGGCTGGAAGACTGAGCTGATCGAGGCCACCGAGTCCGACCTGGGTGGCTACAAGGACGTCTCGCTGGCCGTGAAGTCCCGGGGCTCGGCCGCGCCGGGCGAGGGAGTCTGGGCCCGGTTGAAGTACGAGGGCGGCGTGCACCGAGTGCAGCGGGTGCCGGTGACCGAGTCGCAGGGGCGCATCCACACCAGTGCCGCCGGAGTGCTCGTGCTTCCGGAGGCCGAGGGGATAGAGGTCGCACTCGACCCGAACGACCTGCGCATCGACGTCTACCGGTCCTCCGGTCCCGGTGGGCAGAGCGTCAACACCACCGACTCGGCGGTCCGCATCACGCACGTCCCGACCGGCATCGTCGTCTCCTGCCAGAACGAGAAGAGCCAGCTGCAGAACAAGGAGCAGGCCCTGCGCATCCTGAGGGCGCGGCTGCTCGCGGCCGCGCAGGAGGAGGCCGACCGCGAGGCCAGCGACGCCCGCCGCAGCCAGGTCCGCACCGTGGACCGCTCGGAGCGGGTGCGCACCTACAACTTTCCGGAGAACCGCATCTCCGACCATCGCGTCAACTTCAAGGCCTACAACCTCGACCAGGTGCTCGACGGCGACCTCGACGCGGTGATCCGCGCACTGGTCGACGCCGACACCGCGGCCAGGCTCGCCTCCGTCGCCGAGTGAGCCGCGTCGTGCCCGACCTGGTGCGGTGGGCCACCGACCGGCTCGCCGGGGCGGGCGTCCCGTCACCGGAGCACGACGCCTGGGCGCTGCTGGAGCACGCGACCGGTCTGCGCCGCGGGCGCCTCGCCGTCCTCGACACCGGCGGCCCGGGGCAGCTGCCGGGGGTGGACGAGTTCGAGTCGTACGTCGACCGGCGGGCGGCGCGTGAGCCGCTGCAGCACATCACCGGGCGGGCGTACTTCCGGCACCTGACCCTGGCCGTCGGCCCCGGTGTCTTCGTGCCCCGGCCGGAGACCGAGCTGGTGGCAGAGGCCGCGGTCGACGAGGCGCGGCGGCGTCCGCGCCCTGTCGTCGTCGACCTGGGCACCGGCTCGGGCGCGATCGCGCTGTCGGTCGAGGACGAGGTGCCGGGCGCCCGGGTCCACGCCGTCGAGGCCGACCCGGGGGCGTACGCCTGGGCCGTCCGCAACTGCGAGGGCTCCGGCGTCCAGCTGCGACCGGGCGACATGGCCGGAGCCTTTCCCGAGCTCGACGGGACCGTGGACGTGGTGGTCAGCAACCCGCCGTACATCCCGGTCGGTGCACTCGTCCGCGACCCGGAGGTGGCCGCCCACGACCCGGCGTCTGCGCTCTGGTCGGGGCCGGACGGACTGGACGCCGTCCGGGTCGTCGAGCGGGTCGCGGCCCGCCTGCTCCGCGCCGGCGGCCTGGTCGTCGTCGAGCACGCGGACCTGCAGGGCGAGAGTGCGCCGGCCGTCTTCGTCGCCACCGGGCGCTGGCACGAGGTCCGCGACCACCGCGACCTTGCTGGCCGCGACCGCTACCTCACCGCCAGACGCTTCCCCGCCACCCCCAACCCCCCATCCTGAAGT
>JBOGDY010000464.1:0-2172 GCA_050742955.1 Actinomycetes bacterium
AGGCCGGACACGGGTCACTCCACCCCGATGAGCAACGGGTAGCGCGGCTGCCCGCCCTCGTAGACGACGGTGTCGACCTCCGGCCGGCTGCGCCGCAGGTGGTCGACGACGGCCTGCGGAAGGTCGGAGAGGGCGTCGGCCCCGGTGACCAGGGTGACCAGCTCACCCCCGGAGCCGAGCATCCGGTCGACGACGGTGCACGCCACCCGGCCGAGGTCGTCGCCGATCAGCACGAAGTCGCCGTCAACGATGCCGAGCACGTCGCCCTCGTGGCACACGCCGGCCATGGTCACCGACTCGCGAGCCGCCACCGTCACCCCGCCGTGGCGGCAGTGGCCGGCGGCCGCGGTCATGTGGACCACGTCGTCCTCGAAGCGGCGCCCGTCGTCGTGCACCGCCAGAGCCGCCAGGGCCTGCACGCTGGCGGTCGTCGGGATCACCGCCACCCGCAGCCCGTCGTCGCGGGCCCGGCTCGCCGCCGCCTCGGCGACCGCGAGGCTGTCGGCGTCGTTGGGGAGCACGATCAGGTCGCGGGCACCCGCCCGGCGCAGGCCGTCCAGCAGCTCGCCCATCGAGGCGCGGCGCCCCGGGCCGCCCGCCACCACGGTCGCGCCCGAGGCCTCGAACAGCGTGCCCAGCCCGCTGCCGGCGACGACCGAGACGACGCCCCGCCCGTCCGGCACGGCCTGGCCGGCCTCGAGCGCCTCGGCCCGGAAGTTGGTGACCTTGATGCGGTAGGGCCGGCCGGCCGCGATGCCCGCCTCGATCGCGGCACCGACGTCGTCGACGTGGACGTGGACGTTCCAGGTCGGCTCGGCGCCGACGACGACCAGCGAGTCACCGAGGGGGTCCAGCGCCTCCCGCAGGGACGGGATGGTGCCCGCTGCCGCGTCGAGCAGGTACATCACCTCGTAGCCGGGGCCGCTGTGCGGCTCGCCGTCCGACCCTCCGGGGCCGGTCCTCCCGGCCGCACGCGCCGCCCTGTCGCGGGCCGGTATCCGTTCCCGGACCGGCCGTCCGTCCGCGGCCTGGTCGGCATCCGACGTGGGGACGACGCCGGTCACGACCCCCTGCAGCGCGTCGAGCAGCACACACACGCCACGGCCACCGGCGTCGACGACGCCGGCCTGGCGCAGGACCTCCAGCTGCTCCGGGGTCCGGGCCAGCGCGGCACGGGCCCCGTCCGCGGCTGCCACCACCACCGCGGCGAGGTCGCCGTCGGCGCCCCCCGCTGCCTCGGCGGCCGCCCGGGCGACGGTGAGCATGGTGCCCTCGACGGGCCTGGCGACCGCCGCGTAGGCCGCGTCGGCCGCGTGCCCGAGCGCCTTGGTCATCGTCTCGCCGTCCGCCGGGCCCGGCCCCAGCGAGTCGGCCAGCCCGCGCAGGACCTGGCTGAGGATGACCCCGGAGTTCCCGCGGGCGCCGAGCAGCGCCCCGTGGGCGAGCGCGGACAGCAGGTCGGTGAGCCCGGCGTCGTCGTCGACGGCGGCACCCGCCTCCACCGCGGAGGCGACGGTCAGGTGCAGGTTGGTCCCGGTGTCGCCGTCGGGCACCGGGTAGACGTTGAGCTCGTCGATCTCCTCGCGCGCCGCCTCGAGCGCATCGCGGCCGGCGGTCGCCCACGCGCGAACGGCGTCGACGTCGAGCTCGCGGAGCGGCGGCATCGGCGGGGCTCCTCCTGCTCGGTCGGCGCGGACCCGGTCGGCCCGGACGGGACGCCTGTCCCGGGGCGCAGGGTAGCCTCGCCGGCGCCGCCCGACCGGCCCCGGCTCGGTTGGCGCGGCGGGGGCGCGTTCGGTTACCCTCGACCGGTTGCCCGGGCACCCCGCTTCGCGGACCCGGCGCCCGACGACAAGCTCACCTCGACCGAACTCTGGAGTGTCCCCGTGGCTGCCACCTGCGACGTCTGCGGCAAGGGCCCGGGCTTCGGCAACAGCATCTCCCACTCGCACCGCCGCACCAAGCGCCGCTGGAACCCCAACATCCAGACCGTGCGCGCGGTCGTCGGCAGGACACCGAAGCGCCTCAACGTGTGCGCGTCCTGCCTCAAGGCCGGCAAGGTCACCCGCTAGACCCCTCCCCGTACGACGAGGCCGGTCCCACCTGGGGCCGGCCTCTCGTCATTCCCCCGCATCAGGCGAACGACTGCCAGCCGCCGGGGCCCTCGTAGGG
>JBOGDY010000465.1:0-2171 GCA_050742955.1 Actinomycetes bacterium
CTGACGGCGCTCGAGCAGGCTGCCGCCGTGGCCCGGGGCGAGGTCTCGCCGGTCGAGCTGACCGAGCACTACCTGACCCGCGTCGACCGGCTCGACGACCAGGTGGGTGCGTTCGCCACCGTCACCGCGGACCTCGCGCTGGCCCAGGCCCGGGCCCTCGAGCAGGAGGTACGCCGAGGCGGAGCCCGGTCGCCGCTGCACGGCGTACCCGTGCCGGTGAAGGACCTGAACAACACCGCCGGGGTGCGCACCACCTTCGGCTCGCGGGTCTACGCCGGGCATGTCCCCGACGTCGACGACCACGTGGTGACACTGCTCCGGCAGGCCGGGACCGTGCTGCTGGGCAAGACCTCGGCGCCCGAGTTCGGCCTGCCCTGCTACACCGAGAGCCGTGTCGGCCCCCCGGCCCGGACGCCGTGGGACCTCGACCGGATGGCCGGCGGCTCCAGCGGCGGTGCCGCGGCTGCGGTCGCGGCCGGGCTCGCCCCCGTGGCGCAGGGCAGCGACGGCGGCGGGTCGGTGCGCATCCCGGCGAGCTGCTGCGGCCTGGTCGGTGTCAAGCCGTCGCGTGGCCGGGTGAGCCTCGGTCCCCTCGCCGGGGACGTGAGCGGCCTGCCCGCCAACGGAGTCCTCGCCCGGACCGTGCGCGACGCCGCGGCGCTGCTCGACGTCATGGCGGTGCCGATGCCGGGCGACCCGCACTGGGCACCGCCGCTGCCCCCGGGGGAGACGTTCCTCGGCCGTGCCGGCCGCACACCGGGGCGGCTGCGCGTCGGTCGCTTCGCGACGCCGGTGATCGCCGAGACGGAGGTGCACCCGGCGTGCCTTCATGCGTACGACGAGGCGAGCCGTCTGCTGGACGCGCTCGGCCACCGGGTCGAGGACGTCGAGCCGCCATTCGCGCCCGACGTGGTGCCGGTGTTCGAGCTGGTGTGGGCGGTGCTGTCGACCCTGACCCCGGTGCCGCCCGGCCGGGAGGACGAGCTGATGCCGCTCACCCGGCACCTCCGGGAGCGGGGCGCCGCCGCCGGGGCGGCAGCCTTCGCACGGGCGATGGCGGAGATGCAGCTGGTGGCCCGGCGGGCGGTGACGAGGCTGGCCGACTACGACGTGCTGCTCTCGCCGACCCTCGCCGAGCCGCCCCGGCCGGTGGGGGGCATCCGCGACGACGCCGACCCGGCCCGTGACTTCGCGGAGCAGAAGCGCTTCACGCCGTTCACCGCGGCCTACAACGTGACCGGGCAGCCGGCGGTCTCGCTGCCGCTGCACCACACCCCCGAGGGTCTGCCGGTCGGGGTGATGCTGGCCGGGAGGCCGGCGGGGGAGGCGACGCTGCTCGCGCTCGCGGCGCAGGTCGAGGACGCGTCGCCCTGGCGCGACAGGAGGCCGCCCTGCTGGTGACCGGTGCGGCAGACTGCCGTCCCGATGGACGAGCCGACACCTGAGCTGACCGAGCTGGCGCACGCCCATGGCGTGGCGACCGAGTTCTACGACTGGACCGGTGCACGCACCGTCGTACCCGCATCCACAATCGTGGCGGTGCTCACCTCCCTCGGGGTCGAGGCCGCGACCACCGAGTCGGCGAGGGTGGCGCTGGCGCGGGCGCGGGACGCGCCGTGGCGGCGGATGCTGCCGCCCTGCGTCGTCACCCGCGCCGGTGCCGCGACGCCGTTCGCCGTGCACGTGCCGCACGGCGACCCGGTCGACGTGCGGGTCGAGCTCGAGGGTGGTGGCGGGCGGCCGCTGGGGCAGCTGGACCGCTACGTCGAGCCGCGCCACGTCGGCGGCAGCCTCGTCGGGGAGGCGACGTTCCAGGTGCCGGGAGACCTGCCGCTGGGCTGGCACCGGGTCGTCGCCCGCAGCGGCGAGACGTCCTCAGCGGCGCCCCTCGTCGTGACCCCGCCGTACGTGGGTGTGCCGGAGGACCTGGCCGGTCAGGTGTGGGGCTTCATGACCCAGCTCTACTCGGTGCGCTCCCGCTCCTCGTGGGGGCACGGCGACCTGGCCGACCTGGCCGAGCTGTGCCGGTGGAGCGCCGAGCAGCTCGGGGCCGGCTACCTGCTCGTGAACCCCCTGCACGCCACGTCCCCGACGCCGCCGCTCGAGGCCTCGCCGTACCTGCCCGCCACCCGGCGCTTCGTGAGCCCCCTCTACCTGCGCGTCGAGGACGT
>JBOGDY010000466.1:0-2167 GCA_050742955.1 Actinomycetes bacterium
CCCACCGGCCCCCGCCCCGCCGAGCCGCCGCCGGGTGATCGGCATCGCGGGAGCCATCGGGGTCGGCGGCCTCCTCGCCGCCTGTGGCGGCAGCGACGAGACCGCGCCGCCCGCGAGCCCCGGGAGCCCCGCGACCTCGTCCTCGGAGTCGGCGCCGCCCAGCCCCGAGTCGTCCACGCCGACCGGCGTCGCCGGCGAGGTGCTGGTGAAGACCGCGGACGTCGAGGTCGGTGGCGGCGTCGTGGTCAAGGACAAGAAGATCGTCGTCACCCAGCCGACCTCCGGGGACTTCAAGGCGTTCACCGCCGTGTGCACCCACCAGGGCTGCCTGGTCGGGACGGTCAGCTCAGGCACCATCTCCTGTCCGTGCCACGGCAGCCAGTACAGCGCCGAGAACGGGTCGGTCACGGGCGGCCCCGCGCCGAGACCGCTGAAGGCGGTCAAGGTGGCCGTCGAGGGCGACTCGGTCGTCGAAGCCTGACCCTCCTTCTCACCCCTTTCCACCCCTTTCCCGGTACGAGGGGGCGCCGGTGACGGCGCCAGGCCGTCGTAGCGCCGTCGTAGGGTTGCGGGGTGGCTGACCCGGCGTCCTACCGGCCGGCGCCGGGCTCGATCCCGGACGCGCCGGGGGTCTACCGGTTCCGCGACGAGCCCGGCCGCACCATCTACGTCGGCAAGGCGCGCAGCCTCCGGTCGCGGCTGTCCTCCTACTTCCAGGACATCGCCAACCTGCACCCGCGGACCCAGACGATGGTCACGACCGCCGCCTCGGTGGAGTGGACCGTCGTGTCCACCGAGGTCGAGGCGCTGCAGCTCGAGTACAACTGGATCAAGGAGTTCGACCCCCGCTTCAACGTCCGCTACCGCGACGACAAGAGCTATCCGAGCCTGGCGGTGACCCTGAACGAGGAGTTCCCGCGGCTGCAGGTCATGCGCGGCCCGAAGAAGAAGGGCGTGCGCTACTTCGGTCCCTACTCCCACGCGTGGGCGATCCGCGAGACGCTCGACCTGCTGCTCCGGGTCTTCCCTGCCCGCACCTGCTCGGCCGGGGTCTTCAAACGGGCCGGCCAGGTCGGCCGTCCGTGCCTGCTCGGCTACATCGGCAAGTGCTCGGCCCCGTGCGTGGGCCGGGTCAGCGCCGCGGAGCACCGCGCGATCGTCGACGACTTCTGCGACTTCATGGCCGGGCAGACCGGCCCCTACCTGCGCCGGCTGGAGAAGGAGATGCAGGTTGCGGCGGCCGGCCAGGACTACGAGCGGGCGGCCCGGCTCCGCGACGACATCAAGGCGCTCGAGCGGGCCATCGAGAAGCAGGCCGTGGTGCTGGGCGACGGCACCGACGCCGACGTCGTCGCACTGGCCGAGGACCCCCTCGAGGCCGCCGTCCAGGTCTTCTACGTTCGCGGTGGGCGGGTCCGCGGCCAGCGCGGGTGGGTGGTCGACAAGGTCGAGGACGTCACGACCGGCGACCTGGTCGAGCACTTCCTCCAGCAGATGTACGGCGATGCCGGACCCGACAGCTGGAACGAGTCGGTGCCCCGCGAGGTCCTGGTGCCCACCCTGCCCGAGGACGCCGCGGCGGTGACCGAGTGGCTGTCCGGGCTGCGCGGCTCCCGGGTCGACCTGCGGGTGCCCCGCCGAGGTGAGAAGCGGGCCCTGATGGAGACCGTCGAACGCAACGCCGCCCAGTCGCTCGCGCTGCACAAGACCCGTCGGGGCAGCGACCTGACGGCCCGCAGCCAGGCCCTGCAGCAGATCCAGGAGGGGCTGGGACTGGACGACGCCCCGCTGCGGATCGAGTGCTACGACGTCTCGCACCTGCAGGAGAACGACGTGGTGGCGTCGATGGTGGTGTTCGAGGACGGGCTGCCGCGCAAGAGCGAGTACCGCAGGTTCGTCATCAGGGGCCTGGCCGGCCGCGGCGACACCGCGTCCATCCACGAGGTCATCTCCCGTCGGTTCCGCCGCTACGTCGAGGACCGCGCGCAGACCGGCGAGGCCGGCCTCGACGTCGACCCCGACACCGGCCGGCCGCGCCGCTTCGCCTACCCGCCCAACCTGGTGGTCGTCGACGGCGGCGCCCCCCAGGTGGCCGCGGCCCAGCGGGCCCTGGACGAGCTGGGCGTCGACGACGTGGCGCTCGCCGGGCTGGCCAAGCGGCTCGAGG
>JBOGDY010000467.1:0-2159 GCA_050742955.1 Actinomycetes bacterium
GCTGGTGCTGACCCCCGAGTCGGTGGTGGTGGCCGAGGCCCGTCGCACCCTGACCTCGCTGTCCCTCTACGGCTACCGGGTCGATGCGGTGGTCGCCAACCGCGTCTTCCCGCCCGGCGACGACCCGTGGCGAGCGGGCTGGGTGGCGACGCAGGCCGAGCAGCTGGCCGACGTGGCGTCGTCGTTCGCGCCGTTGCCGGTGTTCCGCGCCGCCTACGGCGCGGGGGAGCCGGTCGGTCTGCGTGCGCTGGTCGAGCTGGCCGAGAGGACGTACGGCGAGGCCGACCCGTTCGCGGCGCCCACCGGCGAGGAGGCCGTGGCGGTGGAACGGTCCGGCGACGAGTTCGTGCTCTCGCTCGCGCTGCCGCTCGCGTCCCGCGAGGCCACCGACCTGGTGCGCATCGGCGACGAGCTGGTCGTCACCGTCGGCGCGCACCGCCGCGTGCTGGCGCTGCCCAGCGCCCTGCGACGCTGCCAGGTGGCGGGCGCGGCGCTTCGCGACGGGCGGCTGCGGGTCCGCTTCGAGCCCGACCCCGAGCACTGGAGGCATCTGTGACCGATGGTACGGACGACGCGCACGACCGGGACCCGCACGACCCGCAGGGCCACGGGTCGGTGGGTGAGGAGGCGGCGAAGCTGGCCGAGGCCGTGCAGGAGTGGCTGGCCGGGCTGGGTGGCCCGGGTGCCGGCGTACGGGATGTCTGGGCCGCGGCCACCGCCCACCAGGCCGAGTCGCCCGAGTGCCGCGTGTGCCCCCTCTGCCAGGGGTTGCGGCTGCTGCGGTCGGCCCGCCCGGAGACGTTCGAGCACCTGGCCGACGCGGCGGCGTCGTTCGCGGCGGCGATGCGCGGGTTCGTCACGGAGGGTGCCGGGGGCTCTCCCTCGGGGGGCGGCACCGGGCGGGAGGGTCCGGCCGGTCGCGGCGGCGTCGAGCACATCGACCTGGGGCAGTAGGCGCGGCGTGAGCCTCACCATCGGTGTCGACATCGGCGGCACCAAGGTCGCCGCCGGGGTGGTCGACGAGCGCGGGACTCTCCTGGCCGAGGAGCGCCGGGCGACCCCGGCACGCGACCCCGACGCGGTCGTGGGGACCATCGTTGCCGCGATCGCGAGGCTGCAGGAACATCACGAGGTCGAGGCGGTCGGGCTGGCGGCGCCGGGCTTCGTCGACGAGATCCGGTCGCTGGTGCGCATCGCGCCGAACATTCCTGGCTGGCGGGACCGACGACTCAGGTCGGAGGTGGAGTCGCAGGTCGGCGTGCCCGTGGTGGTGGAGAACGACGCCAACGCCGCCGCCTGGGCCGAGTGCCGGTACGGCGCCGGGCGGGTCGAGAACGACCTGGTCATGGTCACGGTCGGGACCGGCATCGGGGGCGGCATCATCAACGACGGCCGGCTCTACCGCGGCCGGTTCGGCAGCGCCGCCGAGGTGGGGCACATGAAGGTGCTCTCCGGCGGGCGGCCCTGCGGGTGCGGCCAGCGGGGCTGCTGGGAGCAGTACGCGTCCGGCCAGGCGCTGGTGCGGGAGGCCCGTGACCGGGCCGCAGCCGACAGGGTGCGGGCGCACCGGTTGCTCGCGCTCGGCGACGGCACGCCGGAGGGCATCGAGGGCAAGCACGTCACGGAGGCGGCGAAGGCCGGCGACCAGGTGGCCGTCGAGGCGTTCGGGGCGGTCGGCGAGTGGCTCGGGGTCGGGCTGGCCGACCTGGGCGCGGTGCTCGACCCGGGCCTGTTCGTGATCGGCGGTGGCGTCTCCGAGGCCGGTGGCCTCTTGCTGGAACCGGCACGGCAGGGGTTCGCCCAGAACCTCAGCGGGCACGACCTGCGGCCGGTGGCCGAGATCCGCATCGCAACCCTCGGCAACGACGCCGGCATGGTGGGTGCGGCCGACCTGGCGCGCCGCCGTTGACGTGACGCCGACGGTCACTCGACCAGCAGGAGGTCCTTCGAGCCGCCAATGAATGCGGTGCCGTTGCCGGGCTGGTCGACGAACTCCGGCAGCGCGGACAAGGGGAAGGTGAACGCCTGGATGGTCCTGATCTTGTTGTCGCCGCCGTTGAACGTCAGACCGTTGCAGTCGTTGTCACTGACGCAGGTGGCGTCGCCGCCGCCGTCCTCGTTGGTGATGAAGGCGCCGCGGAACTCCTTGATAGGCCAGA
>JBOGDY010000468.1:0-2156 GCA_050742955.1 Actinomycetes bacterium
CTGCCACGAGGAGCAGGCCGCGCGCACCGCCCGCTCGCGGTTCCAGCAGCTGTGGCCGAAGCTCGCACGGGCACGACATCGCAGGTGGATCGACCGCTGATGACGGACAACGACGACCGGGTCGTGCAGGCCGCCGGTGGTGTCCTCTGGCGGCCGGCGCAGGTCGACGGCGGGGTCGAGGTGGCCCTCGTGCACCGGCCGAAGTACGACGACTGGTCGCTTCCCAAGGGGAAGCTGCAGCGGCGCGAGCACGTCCTGATCGGTGCCCTGCGCGAGGTCGAGGAGGAGACGGGTTCCCGAGCGGTACCTGGCCGCTTCCTGGGCTCCGTCTCCTACGTCAAGGACGACCTCCAGAAGACCGTTCGGTACTGGGCGATGCGCCAGTCCTCCGGCGGGTTCGCCCCGAGCCAGGAGGTGGACGAGCTCGTGTGGCTGCCGCCGGGCGAGGCGCGGGCGCAGCTTCCGGCGAGCCGCGACCGGCCGGTCCTCGAACGGTTCACCGGCGACGCCCGCGCGACCCGCGCCGTCGTGGTCGTCCGCCACGCGAGCGCCGGTCACCGTGCCACGTGGCCCGGCGACGACCACGACCGCCCGCTCGACGAGACCGGGCAGGTCCAGGCGCACGTGCTGACGGAGATCTTCGAGGCCTACGACGTGCACCGGGCACTGTCCGCGGACGTGCTGCGCTGCCTGGAGACGCTGGGGCCCTTCGCCCTCCGGCGCCGGGTCACCGTCGAGAGCGAGCCGCTGCTCTCGGAGAGCGGCTACTCGGAACAGCCGGCGGCGGCGGTGGACCGACTGCTGGAGATCGCCCGGTGGCCGCGGCCCACCGTCGTGTGCACCCAGCGGACGCTGCTGCCGGCGGTGGTCGCGGCGGCGGCGGAGCGGATGGGCTGCCCGTACGACGGGCCTAGCTCGGTCGCGAAGGGGGACATGCTCGTCCTCCACGTGTCGAGCGAGGAGCCCGCACAGGTCGTCGCTGTCGAGCACCTGGGACTGCCCGTCGAAGCGGCGTGACACCGGGGAACGCCATAGAGGCGGGCGTTCAGCATCTTTTCCGCACACTTGGGGCGGAGCAATGACCATCCCAGGAGGTGCGATGCCCGGCGGGCGACGCCCCGGCGCCGGACGGCTGGCGCTGGAGGCGCGGGGGCTGCGAAAGGCCTACGGCGGGGTGCCGGCGGTCACCGGCCTGGACCTGGAGGTGGAGCCCGGCACCGTGCTGGGTTTCCTCGGCCCCAACGGCGCCGGCAAGACCACCGTGATCCGGATGCTGTCGACGATCCTGCGCCCGGACGGCGGCTGGTTCGCGGTCGCCGGGGTGCCGCAGGACCGACCGGCGCAGATCCGCCGGCTGGTCGGCGCGCTGCCCGAGAGCGCCGGCTACCCGGAGGCGCAGACCGGGGAGGAGTGGCTCGCGTTCCACGCCCGGCTGTTCGGTCGGCCCCGCGCGGAGGCGAGCGCGACCGCGAGCCGGCTGCTGGCCGAGGTCGGCCTGGCCGAGCGGGCAGGGACGCTGGTGTCCGGCTACAGCCGGGGCATGCGGCAGCGTCTCGGCATCGCCCGAGCCCTGGTCAACGACCCGCAGGTGGTCTTCCTCGACGAGCCGACGCTGGGGCTCGACCCCGTCGGTCAGCGCCAGGTGCTCGAGCTGGTCACCCGGATCGCCGGGCAGCACGGGGTCACCGTCGTGCTGAGCACGCACTCGCTGGCTGAGGTGGAGCAGGCCTGCGACCGGGTGCTGATCCTGCACAGGGGCCGGATCGTGGCGCAGGGCACCGTCGCCGAGGTCGCGCGGCGCGCGGCGGCACCGCGGCGCGGCGTGGTGCGGGTCCCACCCGACCAGCGGGCCCGCGCCGTCGAGGTCCTCGCCAACGGCGCGGTTCAGGCGGTCGCCGCCGGGGACGGCCGGCCCGACGAGGTGGAGCTCACCCTGCCGGCCGATGTCGCCCCCGGGACCGCCTCCGCCGAGGCTCTCAGCCGGCTGATCGGGGCGGGGATGCCGGTGCTCGGGTTCACCCTCGAGGGCGGCCGGCTCAGCGACGCGTTCCTCGCGGTGACGGAGGACGAGCGATGACCGGTACGACGAGTGGTGGCGCCACCCGGGCCTGGCTGGTCGTCGCCGAGCGCGAGCTGCGGGACCTGTGGCTGGCCGG
>JBOGDY010000469.1:0-2155 GCA_050742955.1 Actinomycetes bacterium
GCTCCCGACCGCGGCACGGTGATCTCGAAGTCGCCCTCGAGGTCGCCCCGTGCCAGGGCAGCGGCCCGCTCCTCCACCGCTGCGGCCTGCGGCGGGTAGCGCCGGCCGAGAGTCTCGATCAGGGCCGTCAGGCGACCCGGGACGGCGTGGCGGTGCTCGGAGGCCGAGGCCGCCATCAGGGCGAACTCACGGAACAGGTCCTCGTAGTGCTCGGTGGCACGTGCGTAGACGCGCAGCGGGAAGCGCAGAAGCCGCACGTCCACCCGGTCGACCTCCAGGGCGGGCTCAGAGGTCATTGCCCGCCCCCTCGAGCCAGTCATCCGCGAACGCGGTCCACGCCGCCTGCGAGGGGGGTCCCACTTCGAACCACACGACCTTCCCGTCGGTCGGGGACTCGCTGTCGACGCCCCAGCGCTCGGCGAGCCGGTCGAGCAGCCGCAGCCCCCGACCGGTCGCCGCCGATGTGGAGAACGCATGGATGCGGGGCTGCACCGGCGACCGGTCGCGCACGCTGATGCGGGCCAGGTCGACGTGCAGGTCGACCGTCACCGTGACCTGCGTGCGTGCGTGCAGGATCGCGTTGGTGACGAGTTCGGACCCGAGCAGGACCGCGGTGTCGACGTCGAGCTCGGAGTCGGCCAGCTGTTCCCGCACGAAGCGCCGCGCCGCCGGAACACTCTCCGTCGTCGGCGGCAGATCCAGCGGGCTCACTCCTAGAGGCTAGCGTCTCTCTAGCTGGCGCTCAGGGATCCTCAGTGCGCCCACGCGCGCGGCGCACCCGCTCCTCCTCGTCGAGCCGGGCCGCTTCCTGCGGCGTCGGTGCGGTCCCGCCGAGCCGCGCCGGGAGCCACCACCGTGGCCCCTCGTCCTCGGGCGGCGGCGCCGGGTAGGCCGCCTGCACTTCGTCCAGCAGGCTGCTCATGCGGGCCCGCAGCGTCTCCGTGACGCCGGCCTGGTCGACGGGCCGGGGTACGTCGATGGGCTCGCCGACATAGACGTGGATCGGGGTCCGCGTCCGTCCCAGCCGCTTGGGGTGGTCCTTGGTCCACACCCGCTGCGACCCCCAGATGACGGTGGGTAGCAGCGGCACGCCCGCTGCTCCCGCCAGCCGCACGGCTCCCGGCTTGAACTCCTTCAATTCGAAGGAGCGGCTGATGGTGGCCTCGGGGAAGACGCCGACGATCTCGCCCGCGCGCAGCGCCTTGAGCGCTTCACGGTAGGAGTCCCCGCCTGCTGCCCGGTCCACCGGGATGTGGTGCATGGCGCGCATGAGTGGCCCGCTCAGCGGGTGCTCGAAGACCTCCTGCTTGGCCATGAAGCGCACCAGGCGACCGGCGGGGACGGCGACCAGGCCCGCGTACGTGAAGTCCATGTAGCCGATGTGGTTGATGGCCATGACGGCCCCGCCCGTCGGCGGGACGTGCGCGGTGCCCTCGAGGGTGAACCGGAGGCCCTGCAACGCGAAGACCGTACGCGCGAGGCGGATCACGGAGCGATAGACCGGCTCAGCCACGGCGCGAACCTACCCTGCGCGCCAGCAGCCGCTGTCGAAGCCCACCGCACCGGACGGCTGGAAGCCGGGCTCGCGCTCTAGGAGGGCCGCACGTCGTTACCGTCGTCGTGGTTCAGTCGCGTCGTCTGGTGGTGAGCAGCGCGAGTCGGTAGCGGTGGTGCTGTCTAGGTCTTCGGTCGGGGTCGATCGAGGCGGGTGGGATGAACGCCGGGTAGCCGTTGGCGGCGAGCACGACCTTCCAGCCTTGGCGGTGGACCTGCTGGTGGTGAAAGAGGCAGAGCAGGCAGGCGTTGCACAGGTCGGTGGGGCCGCCGTCCTCCCAGTGGTCGCGGTGATGGATCTGGCAGGCGGCCGGTGGCCGGTCGCAGCCGGGGGCGGCGCACCCTCGGTCGCGCAGGGTGACCGCCCGGCGCTGCGGGAGGGTCCAGTCGCGGGTGGCGCGGCCGAGGTCGAGGACCTGGCCGGGTCCACCGAGGACGGCGGGGATCAGCGCGGCGTCGCAGGCCAGCCGGCGCAGCTGGGTGGGGGTGAGGGTGCCGCCGGTGTGCAGCAGCCCGACCTGCCCGAGCCGGGCGTGCAGCTCGGCCAGCGCGATGGACACGGTGATCGCCACGTTCGACGGCGGGCACACGACCGACCCAT
>JBOGDY010000470.1:0-2152 GCA_050742955.1 Actinomycetes bacterium
GTCGAGCTCGTCGAGCAGCGCCCGCGGGGCCAGCCGGTCGACGACCACGACGTCGGCCTCGGCCAGCAGCCGCCGCCCGCGGGTGGTGACCAGGCCCGGGTCGCCGGGACCGCCACCGACGAGCGCTACCCAACCGGTGCTCGACGGCCGGTGGTGGCGCAGCGGCAGGTCGCCCACGTCGAGGGCGGTCGCGATCGCATCGCGGAGGGTCCTGGCCCGCGTCGGGTCGCCGCCGGCGGTGACCGCGACGATGACGTCGCCGGCGCGGGCGACCGCAGGAGTCCAGGCGGCCGAGCGGGACGCGTCGTCGGCCCGGACGCACCAGATGTGCGCCGCCTCGGCGTCGGCCGCCACCTGCTGGTCGACCGCCCGGTCGCCGGTCGCGGTGTGCACCAGCCACCGGCCGTCGAGGTCGCCGGGCTCGTAGTCGCGGGCCACCCAGACGACCGAGCCGGCGGCGACGAGATCGGCGAGGTCCTCGCATATGGCGGGCGCGACCACCAGGACGTCCGCCCCCGCCGCCACCAGCGCCTGCGTCCGCCGTGCCGCGACCGGCCCGCCGCCGACGACGGCCACCGGGCGACCGGCCAGGTCCAGCGTGACCGGGTAGGCGGGGCTCATGACGGTGCCCCGACCAGGTGGATCCCGCACTCGGTCTTGCTCGAGCCGGACCAACGGCCGTCGCGCACGCCTTCGCCGTCGGTGACCCGCCGGGTGCAGGGGGCGCAGCCGATGGACCGGTAGCCGGCCGCCCGGAGCGGGTTGACCAGCACCCCGTTCCGCTCGATGTAGGCGTCGACGTCCGAGCGGGTCCAGCGCGCGATCGGGTTGACCTTGACCATGCCGTTGCGGGCGTCCCAGTCGACCACCGCGGTGCGGGACCGGGCGAAGGACTCGTCGCGGCGCAGACCGCTGGCCCACGCGTCGTAGCCGGCCAGGGCGCCGTCGAGGGGTGCGACCTTGCGCAGCGCGCAGCAGCGGTCCGGGTCACGCTCGTAGAGGCGGGGGCCGTGCTCGGCGTCCTGCTCGGCAACCGTGCGGTCCGGTGCCACGGTGACCACGTTGAGCCGGCCGCGGTAGGCATCGGCCACGGAGTCGCGCATGCCGATGGTCTCGGCGAAGTGGTACCCGGTGTCGAGGAACAACACGTCGGAGCCTGGCGCGTGGCGGGCCACCAGGTCGATGACGACGGCGTCCGACATCGAGGAGGTCAGCGCGAAGCCACGGCCGAAGGTGCGGGCTGCCCACCGGATCACCACCTCGGCGGGCGCCTCCTCGAGCCGCCAGGCGGCGCGCTGGGCGAGTGCCTGCCGGTGCTCGATGAGGCTGGTGGGCTCGGCGGCCTCGCGCGGGACGAGGCTGAGCGGCTCAGCGGTCATCGCCGCGCCGCCAGTCCGACGAGCTTGAGGTTGAACACCCTGGTGCAGGACCGGCAGTGCCAGGTGCCGTGCTGGTCACGCCCTGACTCGTCGCTGTGCGGGCGCAGGTCCTCGTCGCCGCAGAACGGGCAGTAGAACGGGACGGCGCGCTGCTCGCTCACTTCAGGTCTCCCTCGTCCGCACGGGCGACCCACTGCGCGAACCGTTCACCGGTGTGCCGCTGGTCGGCGAACCGCCGTACGACTCTCTCGATGTAGTCGGGCAGCTCGTCAGCGGTGACCTTGTGGCCGCGCAGCTTGCGGCCGAAGCCGGCGTCGAGTCCCAGCCCGCCGCCGAGGTGCACCTGGAAGCCGTCGACCTGGAGACCGTCGGCGTTCCTGACCAGCTGGCCCTTGAGCCCGATGTCGGCCACCTGGATGCGGGCGCACGAGTTGGGGCAGCCGTTGACGTTGACGGTCAGCGGTTCGTCGAAGTCCGGCAGCCGCCGCTCCAGGTCGTCGACCAGCTTGGCGGCCCGCGTCTTGGTCTCGACGATCGCGAGCTTGCAGAACTCGATGCCCGTGCAGGCCATCGTGTTGCGGCGGAAGGTGCTGGGCCGGGCCCGCAGCCCCAGCGCGTCGGCGGCGGCGACCAGCGAGTCGACCCGGTCGGCCGGCACGTCGAGCACCAGCAGCTTCTGGTGCGGCGTGGTGCGCACCCGCGAGGAGCCGTGGGCCTCGGCCAGGTCGGCCAGCCGCTCCAGCATCGTGCCGGACACCCGGCCCGCGGTCGGG
>JBOGDY010000471.1:0-2148 GCA_050742955.1 Actinomycetes bacterium
GCGACCAGCATCACGGCGTAGGACTCGAACAGGTCGGCCGCCATGCCGGCGCAGTCGCCGACGTTGTCGCCCACGTTGTCGGCGATGGTCGCGGCGTTGCGAGGGTCGTCCTCGGGGATGCCCTGCTCGATCTTGCCGACCAGGTCGGCACCGACGTCGGCCGCCTTGGTGAAGATGCCGCCACCGACCCGGATGAACATCGCGAGCAGCGCCGCGCCGAAGCCGAAGCCCTCGAGCACCGTGGGCGCGTCGCCCTGGTAGATGAAGACCACGGACGCCGCGCCGAGCAGGCCGAGGCCGACCGTCAGGAAGCCGACGACACCACCGGTGCGGAACGCGATGCGCATCGCGTTGGCCGCGCCGTTCTCTTCACGCGCGGCGGCGGCGACTCGCACGTTGGCGCGGGTAGCGAGCCCCATGCCGGCGAAACCGATGAACGCCGAGAACGCGGCGCCGAGCAGGAAGAACAGGGAGCGCCCGACGCGGATCTCCGCGGTGTCCGCGGGCAGCAGCGTCAGCAGCGTCAGGGCGAGCACGGCGAAGCCGGCCAGCGTCTTGAACTGGCGGGTCAGGAACGCCGAGGCGCCCTCCTGCACGGCAGCGGCGATGCTCTGCATGGTGTCGGTGCCCTGGCCGGCCGCCAGCACGCTGTTGCGCAGCGCGAACGCGAAGCCCAGCGCCACGAGGGCGATGACCGCCACCACCACGACGTAGGTGACGTTGCCGCCACTGAGGTCGAGCGTCTCGCCGTCGGCGGCAAGGTTGAGCCCGGACATCGGTCCTCCTCGGAGTGGGCGCCCGCGGCACCCCGCCTCACGTCACGTGTAGGGAAGAAGAGCAGGAGACGGGTCCGAGCGCCACGCTCGCCCCGGTCTGCCCACCCAGCGGGCCCGGAGTCTACGTCAGGTCGGTCGGGTCGGCCAGGCGGGTCGGGGCGTCAGGCCGAGGTGGGCCAGGTCATCCGGACGACGACGCCGCGAAGCTGCCCGGGCTCGACCGCGACGTCGTCGACCAGGCCGCTGATCACCGCCAGCTCGACGCCGGGGGGCACCGTCTCGGCCTCGAGGTCCGCGGTCGCCGTCAGGTCCTCGAAGCTCGTCTCGTCGTCGTCGGCGGGCGCCTCGTCGGTCACGGCGACCCGGAAGACCCTGTCGTCGTCCACCAGGGTCACCATGACCGGCCGGTCAGGGCAGTACCGGCGGTGCAGGTGAACCGCGCGTGAGCACGCCTCGCCGACGGCCAGCCGCACCTCGTCGAGGACCGCCTCGTCGACACCCGAGCGCCTGGCCACGGCCGCGGCCACCAGCCGGGCCGTCCGCACGTGAGCCGGCAGCGCACTGAACCGGAGCTCGACGGTGGCCACCGTCACCCCTTTCGAACGCACCGGACGCGCAGCAAGCCCGGCCTCATCATTCGGTGGCGCTGACGGCCTCGTCGACCGACGAGTGGATCGGGAACACCTTCGTCAGCCCCGTGATCCGGAAGATCTTCAGAATGCGCTCCTGGGTGCACACGAGGCGCAGTGAGCCGTCGTGGGCCCGCACCCGTTTGAGGCCGCCGACGAGGACGCCGAGACCGGTGGAGTCGAGGAAGTCGACACGCTCCATGTCGACCACCAGGTGGTACTTGCCGTCGGCTACGAGGTCGACGAGCTGCTCCCGCAGGCGCGGTGCTGTGTAGACATCGATCTCGCCACCGACTTCGACGACAGTGCGGTCACCCTCTGACCGGGTCGAGAGAGACAGGTCCACAAGTCCTCCTGGACGGTGCCGATGTAGGCCTTCACCAGATCACGACAGGTGCCGCGACCTGACGCATTCAACCACCTCGGGGCCGGAGGGTGGGTGGTGGCACACTGCCGACGTGCCGGAGCAGGTGAGGCCACCCGCCCGGGACCCGGCAGCCGCGTTGGACTCGCTACTGGCCGCGCCGGGGCGCCGGGACCGGCTCGTCCACGTCGAGCGGATCGCCGCCCGGCCCGGCCTGACCGTGCCCTGGCCCCGCTGGGCCCACCCTGACGTCGTGGCCGCCCTCACCGCCGTCGGGGTGAGCTCGCCGTGGCGCCATCAGGCCGAGGTGGCGGAACACGCCTACGCCGGCCGGTCCGTGGTGGTGTCCAGCGGAACCGCGTCCGGGAAGTCCCTGGGC
>JBOGDY010000472.1:0-2146 GCA_050742955.1 Actinomycetes bacterium
GCCAGGACGACGACGACGACCGCGGCGATGGTCCGGACCGGCAACCCGGGGTTGGAGAATGTCGTCTTCACGGCTGGCCTCCCGTTGTCCGAGCTCGGTGGTGTGGCGGCCACGTTTGCGCCGGCCCTTGAGCGGTTGCGCCTGCACATTGGTGCGCGAAAATCGTGGCAAAAGAGCACATTTGACCCGTTATCGGGCTTGTGTCAAGAGGGCGTGGGCCTCGGGGGTGGCGATCGCCGGGTCGAGCGCGGCGAGGGCCAGCCAGGCGGCACCGCCCACCCCGGTGCGCGCCGGCCGGACCGTGCCGGAGAACCCTTCGGCGAGCAGGCTCCGCAACCTGGTCCCCACCGGGGACGTCTCGCCGGCCAGGCTCCCGGCCAGGACGATCGGCGTGCTCTCGCCGTGGTCCCGGATCCGGCTGATGGTGGCGAGCAGCGCTGCGGCGGCACGCTCGACGATCGAGTGCGCCTGCGGGTCACCCTCCCGGTACGCGGCGGTGACCAGTGGGGCGAGCGCCGACAGCTGGACGCCTGGTCGCGAGTTCACCGCCTGGATCACCCGGTCGCGCCGCCGGTCGACCCAGCCCCCGGCCTGCGCCGGTGGGACCTCGTCGGGCGTCCCGGTCGCCTCCAGCTCGCGGAGCACCGAGCCGACCAGGCGACCGGGGGCCTCGTGCGCGTCGAGCGTGCGCAGTGCCGTGCGCACGGCCTCGCGTCCGAGCCAGAACCCCGACCCGTCGTCACCGAGCAGCCATCCGTGGCCGTCCGCCGTCCGCGTCAGCTTGTGGTCGGTCACGGAACCGGCGGCGGCACCGGTGCCGGCGACCAGCACCGTGCCGTCCGGCTCGGGGGTGCCGGCCGCGAACGCGACCTCGAGGTCCGGTGCGTACCCGGGGTCACAGGTGAGGCCGGCACCCGCCCACACCTGCCCGAACTGCGCGGCCACCAGCGGTGTGCGCAGGGCCGACCCCCCGGCGACGCCGATCACGGACGCCCGCACCCGGCCGGGGTCGAGCCCGGTCAGCGCCGTGCGCAGCGCGTCGGCGAGTGCGGCGGCCGCCCCGGCGGGATGGCTGATCGGGTTCCCGCCGCCGGCGGTGCTGCGGCCGTGCTCGCGCCCATCGGTCCCCACCACCAGGATGCGCGTCGAGGTTCCCCCCAGATCCCCGCCCAGGGCCAGGAACTCCGTGCGCATATCTGCTCCAATCTCCCCACAAATCACCTACTGTCGTACTGAATCATGCAAGGTCACGGTTTGGTTCCGATGGCGGCCGAGCCTCGACTTCGCGCTTCCGGCCGTCAAGAGTTCACCTCTAGGCACGCAGGACCACCCCAGTTTGGACGGCACGCCGGGTGGATCCCGAACAGGAGGTGTCAGGGCTCGATGGTGGACCCGGTCAGCGCGGTCGGCGACGGCAGTGCCGATGCCTCCGGGTCCGGTGTCAGTGCGCAGGCCTACCTCGACGCGCTCGCACCGATCATGGCCAGGGTCAGCGAGCAGGCCGGTGGACCGGTGCAGCAGGCGGCCGACCTCCTGGTGGCGGCCCTCCGGGCGGGCGGCGTCGTGCAGGCGTTCGGGTCCGGGCACTCCGAGGCCTTGGCGATGGAGGTCGCTGGCCGTGCGGGCGGGCTGGTGCCCACGAACCGGATCTGCCTGCGGGATGTGGTCATCTTCGGAGGCGAGCCGCCCGACGTGCTCGGCAGCAAGCACCTCGAGCGCGACCCGGCGATCGCCCACCGGCTGTACGACCTCGCCGCGGTGTCAGCGGCCGACATCTTCGTGATCGGATCCAACTCGGGCGTCAACGGCTCGATCGTCGAGCTCGCCCAGCTGGTGAAGCAGCGCGGACACCGGCTGATCGCGATCACGTCCTTCACCCAGACGGCAGCCGTGGACTCCCGGCACCCGTCCGGCCGCAAGCTGATCGACCACGCCGACGTCGCCCTGGACAACGGCGCGCCGTACGGCGACGCAGTGCTCGCGCTGCCCGAGGGCGGCACCGTCTGTGCCGTGTCGTCGATCACGGGCGCGCTGCTGGTCCAGCTGGTCGGCGCCGAGGTCGTCCGGCGGCTGACCGAGGCCGGCGAGACACCCCCCGTCTACCTGTCGGCCAACGTCCCCGGTGGGGACGAGCACAACAGCACCC
>JBOGDY010000473.1:0-2143 GCA_050742955.1 Actinomycetes bacterium
CATCGACAACGGGGCGCTGCTGTGCCTCTATCACCATCAGCAGGTGCACCGGCAGGGCTGGACCGTCGCACTGGCTCCCAACGGCTTCCCGCAGTTCATCCCACCGGCCAGCATCGACCCCGACCGGCGACCCCGCCAGCATCACCGTTACCGATTGGTGCTGCTCACCAACCGAAGCCGAGACTAGGGCGGATCGTCAGCGCCTGACTCCGAAGTCCACCGACCCGGTGCGCCGCATCGTGTCCGCGTCGCCGGCCACGACTCCGGTCTCGCTCACGGCGTAGACCCGGTCGCCGTCCACGAGCACGCGCGGCGACCAGCTGTCCGGGGCGAGATCCATCCGGCCGACCTCGCGCAGCCCGCCGGCCTCGTCCACGGACAGCCCGAGTGCGCTCGTCGCCTGGCCATGTGCGCTCGCGAGGTCGTACGTGGAGAAGCCGAAGGCCACCAGCCGGTGGGCCGGGTCGTAGGTGAAGGCGCGCGAGTCGTCCAGGGCCGGTGACCAGCCTTCGCCGAGGTGCAGCCGGTCGACCTGCGCCGGCCGGCTCAGGTCGGACACGTCGAAGACCGAGACCTGTATGCCGGTGACCCGACCCTGTTCGTCCGCGTCCTGGCCCAGCCCGAGCAGCAGACCGTTGCCGAGCGGGTGCAGGTAGGTGGAGAAGCCGGGGACCTTGAGCTCACCGAGGACCTTGGGACGACCGGACAGGTCGAGCAGGTAGAGCGGGTCGGTCTGCCGGAACGTCACTACGGCGGCGATGTCGCCGAAGTAGCGGACCGCACGGATCTGCTCGGTCCTGCCGAGTCCCGTCACGCGGCCGGTCTCGACCAGCTTGCCGTCGCGCTCGACCAGCTTGACCACCATCGACGACGTGGCGGCCGCACGACCACCCTCCCACGGGGGCTGGCGGGTAGTGGCGACGCGTAGCGCGCCGTCGTGGTGCGACAGCGCCCAGCGGCCCATGACGTACCCGGGCACCGAGCCCGAGGCCACGTAGCGAGTCGTGGTCGGTGACGACGTGTCGAAGGAATGCACCTCGGTCGTGACCTCGTCGGCAACGCCCATCCTGCCGCTGCCCGTCGTGCGCAGCATCGGCTCGACCGGACCGATAGTGCCCCAGCGGCCGGTGGCGACGTAGAGCCGGTCCGCCGACGCGTAGACCAGATCTCCGTCGGTGGTGACCGCTGTGCTGTCCGTGGCCTCGAGGCCGTCGGCAGCGCGGAAGGTGGTCACGAGAAGGGTGCTGACCCCGCGGGGGGTTCGTGCGTGGTGGGTCCGTCGGCACTCGACGGCGTTGCCTTTCGCCGTCACCTCGCCGTCGGCTCCTCTGCGCACCACCTGCGGCAGGACGTCGGCGAGGGTGACTGAAGCGGCGGCGTGACGGTTCGCCGCGAGCGCTTCGTGCTCAGAGGTATGACCAGAGGGATCGGGGTAGACGGGGACCGGCTGGGGCTGTGTTGTCGTGACGAGGCGCACGGTGCCGTCCACGAGGCGGGCGCTGACGTACTGCGCGTCGTAGGTGGCTTGCTCGAGCAGTTGCGGTCGGTCGTCGGACAGGTCGAGCAGGACGACCCGGGTGGTCGGCGTGCCCGGGTATCGGATCATGGACCGTCCCACGGCCGCGTCGGACGACGTGCGTCCCTTCGGGAGAGGCTCGGAACGGAAGCCCGGCACCAGAGCGACGGCACGGTCGCCGTCGAGGAACAGCTCGCCGCCGCCGTCCATGTGCTCGTCCGTGATGCGCATCGAGCCGAGCAGGCGGGGGTGCGCCGAGGCGCTGAGGACCCGGATGTGGTTGCCGTCGAGCACCACCAGTCGGCCGTCTCGCAGCTTGGCCAGGTCGGGCTCGTCGACGCCCTGCTCCTGGACGTTGGTGCCGGTCGGGCCGCTGCCCACCGCGCCGGTGTCGCTCGACGACCGCGCCGCGACGTCGTCCGTCGCCGCCATCGGACCGGCCGCCTCGAGGGCGACGCCGTACCCGCTCCGGCCGAAGCCGTACGCCGTGGCGAACCGTCGCAGCTCCGACCGGTAGTGCGCGAGCAGCTCGGCGCAGTCGTCGTAGCCGACGAGCCCGTCGGCGCGGGCCTCCGGCGCCGTGCCCGGAGCGAGCTGGACCACCCCGAGGCCCGCGACCAGGGCCGC
>JBOGDY010000474.1:0-2142 GCA_050742955.1 Actinomycetes bacterium
GGGTGGTCCCGCCGGGCGTGGGCGACGATCGCGTCGTAGGTCGAGCGGTCGATCATCAGCACGGTCCCAGGGTACGAGAGCCGCGGCCGGCCGCTCACCGTGCCTGCCTCCACGGCCGCGACCACCTGCGCATGATCGGCGGCGGGCAGGGGTGGCGCTGACCTGGGACAACGCAGGCGGGCGACCACTTGCGCATGATCAACTCCTACATACACCTTCCTGTCACCAGAGGGCGCGGACGAGGGTCTCCTGCAGGTAGGTGAGCCGGTCGTAGACGACGTAGAGGCCGGCGCGCGGGTCCTCGGGGTCGACGGACTCGACCATCGCCTCCCAGTCCTCGGTCACCCCCAGCCGCTCGCCGAGCACCAGCCGGGTGTCGTTGAGGGCGCGCAGCCAGGCGTCGGCCTGCTCGACGGTGAGGTCGCGGCGCTCGCCGGAGTCGTCGACCGTGTCCAGCGCCGTGCGCAGTGCTGCTCGCTTGGCGTCGCGGAGCCCGGGCTCGGTGTAGCGGCGGAAGTCGGCCGAGGCCTCCTCGTCGTCGGTGTACCCGTCGGGGAACAGCCGCGCGAGCGCCGCGTCGGCGGGCCGGGTCGTGGCGGTCCCGATGCCCACCGCGGCGGCCAGCGGGTCGGTGTCCGACGAGTCCTCGGGGCCGATCAGCTCGAGCATCTCGCCGAGCAGGTGGCGCAGGATGCGTGCCTCGGCCTTGCCGAAGGTGACCGAGACCCCGCCCTTTCGGGCCTTCCGGAAATGGGCAACCACTCGATGCGCCCCCGGTCACTCGTCGTGCTGCATCGTGGCCCACAGACCGTAGCCGTGCATCGCCTCGACGTCGCGCTCCATCTCCTCGCGAGCGCCGTTCGAGACCACGGCCCTGCCCTTCTGGTGCACGTCCATCATCAGCTCGGTCGCCTTCTCGCGCGGGTAGCCGAAGTGCTTCTGGAACACGAACGCGACGTAGGACATCAGGTTGACGGGGTCGTTCCACACGATCGTGACCCACGGCTTGTCGAGCCTGACGACCTCGTCGGTATCCGGCTGCTCGATCTCCACGGGCGCGACCGACATGTCCCCAATCTAGGCTCTCCTCGTGACCCGCGCGCCGCAGTCCACCGGTCTGCTCACCGACCACTACGAGCTGACGATGCTGCGGGCCGCACTGGGCGACGGCACGGGCGGGCGTCGGTGCGTGTTCGAGCTGTTCGCGCGGCGCCTGCCCGAGGGCCGGCGCTACGGCGTGGTGGCCGGCACCGGCCGGCTGCTCGACGCGGTGGAGAGCTTCCGGTACGACGAGGAGGAGCTGGCCTTCCTGGTCGAGGCCGGGGTCGCCGACGAGAGCACCTGCGACTGGCTGCGCGACTACCGGTTCACCGGCGACCTGACCGGCTACCCGGAGGGTGAGCTCTACTTCCCCGGCTCACCCGTGCTGACCGTCGAGGGCACGTTCGCCGAGGCGGTCGTCCTGGAGACCCTCGCCCTCTCGGTGATGAACCACGACTGCGCCGTCGCCTCGGCGGCGTCGCGGATGGTGACCGCCGCCGGCGAGCGCCCGTGCATCGAGATGGGGTCGCGGCGCACCCACGAGGAGGCCGCGGTCGCCGCGGCACGAGCGGCCTACCTGGCGGGGTTCGCCTCCAGCTCCAACCTGGCCGCCGGCCGGCGCCACGGCCTGCCCACAACCGGCACCGCCGCGCACTCCTTCACGCTGCTGCACGACACCGAGGCCGGCGCCTTCCGTGGCCAGCTCGACGCGCTGGGTGTTGGCACCACGCTGCTGGTGGACACCTACGACATCGCCGCGGGCATCCGTAGCGCCGTCGAGGCCGCCGGTCCCGACCTCGGCGCGGTCCGCATCGACTCGGGCGACCTCGGGGTGCTGGCCCACCAGGCGCGGCAGCAGCTGGACTCGCTCGGGGCCCGCAACACCCGCATCGTGCTGTCCGGCGACCTGGACGAGTACGCCCTGGCGGCGCTGGCCGGCGCACCCGTCGACGCCTACGGGGTCGGCACCTCGGTAGTCACCGGCTCGGGCGCGCCGACCGCGGAGTTCGTCTACAAGCTGGTCGAGGTCGAGGGACGCCCGGTCGCCAAGCGCTCGGAGCACAAGACGACCGTCGGGGGGCGCAAGACCGCGCTGCGCCG
>JBOGDY010000475.1:0-2133 GCA_050742955.1 Actinomycetes bacterium
CCTCCGGCGGACCCGGGCGAGCTGGCCCGGGCACGGGAACGTCGGGCCGCCGGTCGCGGGACGCGGTGGGTGATGGCCGCCGCCGCCTCGGTCGTCGTGATCGGGCTGCTGCTGGGCGGCGGGCTCCTTCTGCGGGACGACGGCCCCCCTCCGGTCGTCGCTGCCCTCTCCGCGACGCCGCTCGCCCCCGGCGCGAGCGGTCAGGTGAGCATCAGCTCTCATCCGTCCGGGTTCGAGATCCGGCTCGACATCGATGGCCTGGCGCCGGCCCCGGAGGGCAGCTACTACCAGGGCTGGCTCAAGGGCCCGTCAGGACTGGTGACCGTCGGCACGTTCCACGCCCGGCAGGGGTCCGACGACATCGTCCTGTGGTCAGGTGTCGACGTCGACGACTACCCGGAGCTGACCGTCACGCTGCAGCGCGTGGGCGCCGGACCGGAGTCGTCGGGTCGCGTCGTCCTCCACGCCGCGATCGGCTGAGGATCGGTCACGGCTTCAGGTGACCGCCCGGACCAGCGCGGCGGTCGCCGCCGCCACCCCGACCACCACGACGAAGGGCGCCCGCAGCAGGAGGACCGTGATCCCCGCGGCGACCCCCACGAGCCGGGCGTCGACGACGAGGTCGGCTCCGTCGGTGAAGGTCTGTACCGCCGCCAGCGCGGCGAGCAGCGCGACCGGCAGCAGCCTGGTCACCCGCTGGACGCCGGGCCGGGCCAGCCAGCTCTGCGGCAGCGAGAGCCCGACCAGCTTGAGCAGGTAGCAGCCCGCAGATGTCACCAGGATCGCCGTCCAGGTCACGATGGCCCCCGCCGCACCAGCACCGCGGCCAGCGGGATCCCGGCCGTGAGCAGCACGGGCACCCCGGCCGGGACGAACGGCACCGCGGCCAGCGCGACGACAACAGCGACCAGCGCCACCGTCCACGTCTCGCGGTCCCGCAGCCGGGGCGCGAGCAGGGCCACGAAGGCGGCCGGCACGGCGGCGTCCAGGCCCAGGTCGCGCGGGTCGCCGATGGCGGTGCCGGCCAGGGCACCCACCAGCGTCGCCAGGTTCCACAGCACGAACACGGCGAGCCCGGTCGCCCAGAAGCCCAGGCGGGCGGCCCGCGCGCCGGTGTCCTCCTGGGCCAGGCCCACCGCAGTCGACTCGTCGGTGACCAGCTGGGCGCCGACGGCCTTCCGCCAGCCGCTCAGCTCGAGCAGCGGGGTGAGCCGGGCACCGTAGAACGCGTTGCGGACCCCGAGCAGGATCGCGGACGCCGAGCCGGACACCAGGTTCCCTCCCGAGCCGAGGACGCCGACCAGGGCGAACTGCGAACCGCCGGAGAAGGTCAGGACCGACAGCGCGCAGGTCTGCGTCACCGTGAGGCCGGACGAGGTCGCCAACGCCCCGAAGGACAGGCCGTACGCTCCGGTCGCGAGGCCGACGCTTCCTGCTGTGCGCAGCACCGGCGCACGGATCGCCCGCCAGGTCACGAGGCCGGTTCGCCCGGCCCCACGTGCGCGGCGAGCCACGCCACGAGGGGGCCCAGGGTGCGCCAGTCGGCCGCGACCTTCTCGGCCGCCTCTGGGCCGTGCAGCCAGCCGGGGGAGCCGTGCTCCCGGGCGGCCGTCAGGCTCTTGTGCCGCAGCAGGGGCTCGCGCGGGTGACCTGGCGGTTGCCCACGCGGCCGGGTGGCGAGCCGGTCGCCCTCGATGCGGAACCCGGCCCGCTCGAGGCCGCGCACCAGCCGGTCGAGCTCGGCGCCGGTCGGCCCCGCGACCGCCTCCCGGTAGCGCCGGACCTGTTCCCCCCTCGGGTGCCAGCCGCCGGCCGTGAGCAGCCCGGCGGCACTCACCTGGACGTAGAGCCCGACGCCGTCCGCGGTCCCGACGAACGCGCCCTGGTGGGTCTTGTAAGGCGACTTGTCCTTGCTGAAACGAACGTCGCGGTGCGGCCGGAACAGCACAGCGTCACCGAACTCGGGGGCGAGGCGTTCGGCCAGGGCGAGCATCGGAGCGCGCACCGCCTCGTCGTACGTCGTGCGGTGCTCGCTCCAGAACGCCTTCGAGTTGTCGGCCTCGAGGTCGTCGTAGAAGTCCAGAGCCCTCTCCGGGACGCCCGCGAAACCGGGTGCGGTCACGGTCCCTCGCC
>JBOGDY010000476.1:0-2130 GCA_050742955.1 Actinomycetes bacterium
ATCGCCTCCTCGTCCCGCCCGATCCGGACCTGTGGCTGGCGTGACGACACGACGACGTCCATGAGAGCAGGATGGACCCGGCGGGAGCAGTCAGGGAAGGGAATGGGCGTCGACGGGGCGCTGGTTGTTCGAGTCGTCTTGCTCCGTTCACCTCTCGTTCACCTGAACCCAGTTGCCTGGGTCATAGGGCGGTTGGAGGCTGCGTCGATGGGCGACGGTTCGCGCGGCTCGGTGAGCACCGAACCGGAGCCGCCACGCTATGTGGACGACAGCGTCGAGGAGCTCGAGGACGCCGCGGCGCAGGACCGCCCCGCCCCTTCGTCCCTGCCCGCCGACCGGTTCATCGACCGCGAAGCCAGCTGGCTGGACTTCAACTCGCGCGTCCTGGAGCTGGCCACCGACCCGGCCGTCCCGCTGCTCGAGCGGGTGCGCTTCATGGCGATCTTCAGCCGGAACCTCGACGAGTTCTTCATGGTCCGGGTGGCCGCCCTGCGTCGGCGGGTCGAGGCGGGCATCAGCAGGCCGAGCGCCGCCGGCGCCACCCCCCGGGAGCGTCTGCAGCAGATCTCGATCCTCGCCCACGAGCTCGCGGACCGGCACGCACGGCATTTCACCGAGGAGCTGCTGCCGCAGCTGGCCGAGGCCAAGCTGGAGATCGTCGGTTGGCGGGAGCTGGACGAGGCCGAGACCGCCCGGATGCGAGCGGTCTTCACCGACCGCATCTCCCCTGTCCTCACGCCTCTCGCCGTCGACCCCGCCCATCCCTTCCCCTACATCTCCGGTCTGTCGCTCAACCTCGCGGTCGTCGTGAGCGAGCCGGGCAGCGGAGCAGAGCACTTCGCCCGCGTCAAGGTGCCACCGCTGCTGCCCCGCTTCCTGCCGGCGGACGAGTCCCAGACGCGGTTTGTCCCGATCGAGGACGTGATCGCCGCCCACCTCCCCGAGCTCTTCCCGGGACTCGAGGTCCTCGAGGCCTCGAGCTTCCGGGTGACGCGGAACGAGGACCTCGAGGTGGACCCCGACGTGGACAACCTCCTGCAGGCGTTGGAGCGCGAGCTCAGCCGCCGCCGCTTCGGGGCCCCGGTCCGCCTCGAGCTCCACAGCGACACGAGCGACCGCGTCCAGGAGCTGCTGGTCCGGGAGCTGGAGATCAGTGCGGAGGAGGTCTACCGCCTGCCCGCACCGCTCGACCTGGCCGGGCTCTGGCCGCTCGCCGACCTGGACCTCCCCGGCCTCAGGTACCCGCCGCTGCTGCCCGAGACCCACCCCGCCCTGCGGGCGGCGGAGGGCAGGCCGGACATCTTCGCGGCGCTGCGCCAGGGAGACGTGCTCGTCCACCACCCCTACCACTCCTTCGCCACCAGCGTGCAGGCACTCATCGAGCAGGCCGCCGCCGACCCGGACACCCACGCCATCAAGCTGACCCTCTACCGGACGAGCGGTGAGTCGGCGATCGTCGACGCACTGGTCGATGCCGCCCGGTCGGGCAAGCAGGTGCTCGTGGTCGTCGAGATCAAGGCGCGGTTCGACGAGCAGGCGAACATCAGGTGGGCGGGGCAGCTCGAGGAGGCGGGCTGCCACGTCGTCTACGGCCTGGTGGGCCTCAAGACGCACTGCAAGCTCGCACTGGTCGTGCGCTCGGACCCGGACGGGCGGCTCCGGCGGTACGTCCACGTCGGGACCGGCAACTACAACCCGAAGACCGCCCGCGTCTACGAGGACCTGGGACTGCTCACCGCCGACGAGGTCGTCGGGGCCGACGTCGCCGACCTGTTCAACCACCTGTCCGGCTACACCAGGCACCGGGACTACGAGTCGCTGCTCGTCGCCCCGGACTCGCTGCGGACCGGCCTGCTGGACCTGGTCCGGAGCGAGGCCGACGCCGCAGAGGCCGGTCGGACGGCCGGCATCTCGGTCAAGGTCAACAGCCTGGTGGACACCGAGGTCATCGATGCTCTCTACCAGGCGTCCAGGTCGGGGGTCCGGGTCGACCTGCTGGTGCGCGGTGCGTGCAGCCTGCGTCCCGGCGTGCCGGGGCTGTCCGAGAACATCCGGGTGCGCAGCATCCTCGGCCGGTTCCTGGAGCACTCCCGCATCTACCGGTTCCACAATGGCGGGGATCCCCAGACC
>JBOGDY010000477.1:0-2106 GCA_050742955.1 Actinomycetes bacterium
CGGGCTTGAGCACCATGGTGCAGCCGGCGGCGACCGCCGGCGCGATCTTGCGGGTGCCCATCGCGAGCGGGAAGTTCCACGGGGTGACGAGCAGGCACGGCCCGACAGGTTGCTTCATGGTGAGCAGTCGCTCGGGGGTCGCGGGAGCACGGGAGAAACGACCCTCGATGCGGACCGCCTCCTCGGAGAACCATCGGAAGAACTCGGCCCCGTAGGCCACCTCGGCCTTGGACTCCCTGATGCTCTTGCCCATCTCCAGCGTCATCAGCAGCGCGAGCTCGTCGGCGTTGTCGGTGAGCAGCGTGAACGCCCGGCGCAGGATCTCGCCCCGCTCCCGTGGTGGGGTCGCGGCCCAGCCGGGCTGGGCCGCGTGGGCCGCGTCCAGAGCGGCGGTGGCGTCGCCGGGCTGGCCGTCGGCGACCTCGACCAGGACCTCCTCGGTCGCCGGGTCGTGCACCGCGAAACGCCCGGCACCCGTCGCCTCACGCCATTGCCCGTCCACGAGGACGCCGGTGGGCACCTGCTCCAGCACGCGGCGGGACCGGTCGGTGCTGGTCATGCGGGCTCCTCTCAGCGGCGTCTCGGGGCGACTCCTACCCTGCCACCAGCCCGCCGGAGCAAACCGGCTCCCGAGCGAAGTCGGATGGCAGAAGATGGTGTAATCCGGGCGTGCGAGACCTGTCCGCGGCCGAGGAGCTGCTCGTCGCCGTGGTCATGCTCGTCGGGCTGGTCGGGGTCGTCGTGCCGGTGCTGCCCGGGCTGGCCCTGATCTGGGTGGCTGCCGCCGGTTGGGCCTGGGCCGACGGCGGCGGTGCCGCGCGCTGGTCGGTCGTGGCCGTCGTCACGGCCCTGCTGGTCGCCGGGACGGTGGCCAAGTACGCCGTGCCGGCCCGGTCGGCCACCGGCGCGGGCGCTCCCCGCTCCACCCTGCTCGCGGGTGCTTTGGGCGCGGTCGTGGGGTTCTTCGTCATCCCGGTGATCGGCCTGGTCGTGGGCGGCCTGGCCGGCATCTTCCTGGCCGAGCTGGCCCGGCTCCCCGACGTCCGGGCGGCCGCACGGTCGACCCGGGCGGTGCTGGTCGGCTTCGGCATCGGGGCGCTGGTCGAGCTGGCGGCGGGGTTGGCGATGGTCTGGGTCTGGGTGCTGGGCGCGGTCCTCATCTGAGGGGCCCCACGTGCCGACAAGGAGGGGAGGTCGGCAGGTCGGCCGCGGCGAGGGGGGCGAGGGTGCGCTGGACACGGCTGGCGGCCGCCCTGCTGGTGGCCGGGGCGACCACGTCCTGCGGCGTGGTTGCGGACCGGCTCGCCGCTCCGGGACTACGGCGTGGCGTCGACGTACCGTCCGAGGTGACCGAGGCGGCCACGGCGCCCCTGGGCCGGCCTGCTCTGGCCCCGGCCGGCGTCGGGGGCTACTCCTTCGGCTCGACACGCCCGGACGGCACCCCGGTGGCGTTCGACCCGTGCCGGCCGCTGCACTACGTGGTCCGCCCCGACGGCGCCCCTCGGGGAGGTGCCGAGCTGCTGCGATGGGCCCTCGGCGAGGTGTCGGCGGCGACGGGCCTGCAGCTGGTCGAGGACGGCCCCACCGACGAGTCGCCCGACGCCTCGCGGGCGGCCTTCCAGCCGAGCCGCTACGGGGACCGCTGGGCCCCCGTGCTGGTGGCCTGGTCCTCCCCCGCCGAGACCTCGATGCTGTCCGATGCGGTGCTGGGCCGCGCCGGCCCGGACCAGTTCGCCACCTCCGAGCCGGGCAGCGAGCGGCTGGTGACCGGCGTGGCCGTGTTCAACGGGCCCGCGATCGACGCCTTGCTGCGGGGTGGCGACGACTCGAAGGCCCGGGCGGTGCTGCTGCACGAGCTCGGCCACCTGGTAGGGCTCGGGCACGTGACCGACCCCTACCAGGTCATGTACGACACGAACGCGTACCCGCTGCACAGCTACCGCGCCGGAGACCTGCGCGGGCTGGAGCAGCTCGGGCAAGGTCCCTGCTTCCACGACTACTGAGCCGGCTACGGACGGGCGCCCAGCGTGCGGCGGACCTGCCAGAAGACGCGGGACGCGTAGTGCGTCCGGTGCTGGTGGGGGGCCCGCGCCTTTCGCGCGACCC
>JBOGDY010000478.1:0-2103 GCA_050742955.1 Actinomycetes bacterium
GCTGCACGACCAGCTGGGTGCCGGCGAACGAGACACCGCGCGCCTTGACGCCCGGCCCCTCGAGCACGATCTCGCTGAGCAGCTGGGGCGCGAAGTAGCCGGTCTGCGGCCCGAACACCGTCAGCGGGTGACCGGTGGTGGTGTGCTCGGCTCCGACCAGCAGGGCGTTGCTGAGGCCGGGGCCGACCGAGGACAGGTCGAGCTCGCCGAAGGGCAGGTCGAGCCGCAGCCCGTCGGTCCCGCCGTGCAGCGACGCCGTCGACGGCGCTGGCAGGTCGATCTCGGATCCCGCATCGCCACCGGTCCCGGGCGCGGTCTCGCCGTCGAGGTCGGGCAGGGCCACCCCCGGTCGGGTCGGGTCGACGCCGCCGGAGCCGCCGTAGGGGAACGTCGTCGAAGCCGTGGTCGGTGCCTCGCTGTCGTCGCGCTCGCGCAGGTCGTCGTACACGGCCCGCCCGTCCGCGTCGCCGAGCCTCGCCTGCAGCTGCTGCAGCCATCGCGCGTTGGCGAACTCGCCGCCGCCGCCCTTGCCGAAGATTCCGCCCACCAGCGAGGCGATGTAGACCACGTCGGCGCGCTGCCAGCTCTTCGGCTTCTTGCCGAGGGCGGCGTACTCCGCCGGGCACCGCGGCCCGGTGGGAAGGCCCAGCGGGCACATCGCGTCCTGGGCGGCGTTGACGCCGGCCACGAAGGCGTCGGCGGAGGCCACCAGCCGGGTGCCCTCGGCGCCGTAACGCTGCGGCAGCGACGTGATCTGCGCTTCTGCCTCTGCGCGGGTGTAGAACGCGCTGCGCAGCTGCTCCTGGTCCATCGCGATGTTGGACTGGCTCGGGCCGAGGAACTCCGCGGCGCGGGCCGCGCCCGCATGGCGCAGCACGTCCTGCAGGAACATCCGGTCGCTGGTCCCCGCGTAGCCCGCGCCGAACGCCACGTCGGCCCGCGTCGCGCCCTTGACGTGGGGCACGCCGCGGCCGTCCCAGGTGATCGTCACCCCGGGCCTCGGCGTTTCCGTGCGGGTGACGTCGTCGGCCGGCACCTCGAAGGTGGCCGGCTTGTAGAACCGGTCGAGGTCGCTCTCCCGGATCGAGCCGGGCTCGACGGTGTTGACCTCGTCGTACATCTCGAGCTGGTCGGCGAAGTTGGGCGGGGCGTTCTCGCCGTCGCGGGCGATCCGGTGCTCCGGGTCGGTGGCCGCCACCTTGGCCGCGTCCGCGGCGGTCACGGTGCCGGACTGCCCCGGCGGCAGGATGTTCAGCACCTCGCCGTAGTCGGGTTCCGCCGCGTCCGCTGGTGCGCTCACCGAGCCGAGCCCGACCGCAGCTGCCATGACCAGGACCACGGAACGGCGCATGGTTACTCCTCGGTAGGCCCCGGACAGCCCAACGAGCAACGACAGCGTCAGGTCACGGTCGGTCGCCGGCCGGGTTGGGCAACGCCCCGCCGTACCGGCGGTCTCGGTCCGCGTAGGTCTCGATGGCCCGCCACAGGTCCCGGCGGTCGAAGTCCGGCCACAGCGTGTCCAGGAAGACGAGCTCGGCGTAGGCCGACTGCCAGAGCAGGAAGTTGGAGGTGCGCTGCTCACCGGACGAGCGCACGAACAGATCGACGTCGGGGAGGCCGGGCTCGTCGAGGTAGCGCGCAATCACCTTCTCGTCGACCTTGCCCGGGTCGAGGCGGCCGTCGGCGACGTCGTGGGCGATGGCCGCGGCCGCGTCGGCGATCTCCGCCCGGCCGCCGTAGTTGACGCAGAACTGCAGGGTGAGGGTGCTGTTGCCCTCCGTCCGGCGCTCGGCCTCCTCGAGCTCGTCGATGACGCTGCGCCAGAGCCGTCGCCGCCGACCGGCCCAGCGGACCCGCACGCCCATCGCGTCGAGCTCGTCCCGCCGCCGCCGGATCACCTCGCGGTTGAAGCCCATCAGGAAACGCACCTCGTCGGGCGAGCGCTTCCAGTTCTCGGTGGAGAAGGCGTAGGCCGACAGGCAGTCGACGCCGACCTCGATCGCCCCGTGGATCACGTCCAGGAGCGCGGCCTCGCCCGCCTCGTGGCCGGCGGTCCTCGGCAGCCCGCGCGCCTTGGCCCAGCGACCGTTGCCGTCCATGACG
>JBOGDY010000479.1:0-2100 GCA_050742955.1 Actinomycetes bacterium
TGCCGCAAACTGCCGTAAAACGCCCTTTCTCCGCCTTCGCGTGACCTCGACCGGGCCGAATCGTTTACCTGCTGTCACCCCGGCAAAGGAGACAGGCATGCGCGGACCGTTGGCCCTGGTGGGCGTGGCTGCGACGCTCTCTGCCCTCGTCGTCTCCGGCACGACGGGCGGCGTGGGTGCCGCGGGTGCGGCCGCCAGCAGCTTGGTCCCGGTCCCGACCGTGAGCGTCCCCCTGCCCCTCCCGACCGGCAGCACCAAGGTGCCGCTCCCCACCGTGAGACCGCCGACCGGCGACCCGCTGCCCACGAGCGGCCCGGGCCCCGGCGACGGTGGCGGTGGCGGGAACCCGGACGAGGGCGCCACCGGGCCGACCGGGGGCACCGACAGTGGCGCCACTCCGAACAAGAAGCCCCGGCGTGACGTCAGCACCATCCGGCCGATGGTCGCCGACGACCCCGCGGCGACCGTGAACCTGCTCGACGACGAGTCCAGCCCGGCGATGCTGGCCGCCAGCCAGCGGTTCCTGAGCTTCGACCAGCAGATCGCCGACATCCTCGCGGCGCAGAAGGCCACCGTGGCCGCGCGCGAAGCGGCGGCTGCGGCCTCCCGGAAGCACCAGGTCTTCGGCACCGAGGCGGCGAGGTTGCGGCTCGCCGTGCTCGAGATGGAGGACAAGTTCAACGAAGCCAGCCGGCTGCTGGGGGCCTACGCACGGCAGGCCTACACCACCGGGGACCCCGGCATCGGGCCCGACGGTGCCGCCGGGCTGAACAGCCGGGTCGACTACTGGGACACGAAGGCCAACGACGGCCTGGCCCGACTCCGACAGATCGCCGCGCAGGCGACCACGGCCCGCGGTGAGTACGACCGGCACGTCGCCGACTACCGCACCGCCCGCAAGGCCGCGCTGAACGCGGCCGCTCGGCTGCAGGCACTGGCAGACCGGCGCGCGAACGCCCTGGACGCGATCAGGGCGGCCCGCGGCGGCGACCTGAGCCTGTACCAGGCGCGGATGCAGGCCTCCGGCGACCTCGGCGCCCAGATCCGCGCCGCGTCGGGCAGGCTGGCCGCTGCGGGCAAGACCGTGCAGGGCACCGGCGACCTCGTCCGGCCGGGCAGCGCGGCGGTCACATCGCCGTTCGGCATGCGTTTCCACCCGATCCTGCACTACCGCAAGCTGCACACCGGCCTGGACATCGGCGTGGGCGACGGCCTCGCTCGCGCGGCCGACGACGGCCGGGTGCTGCTGACGCTGGTGAGCGTCGCCTACGGCAACATGACCGTCATCGACCACGGCACCATCGACGGGCAGCGCATCACGACCGTCTACGCCCACCAGGACCGTTTCATGGCGCGGCAGGGTCAGCAGGTCCGTCAGGGCCAGCCGATCGGCGTGATCGGCTCGACCGGCTACTCCACCGGCCCGCACCTGCACTTCGAGGTGCGCGACAACGGTGCTGTGGAGGACCCGGCCCCCCGGCTGCAGTAGCCGGGCCGCGAGCTCACGGGTCGATGACACCGCCGGCCAGGAGCCCGAGGACCACCAGACCCAGCACCACCCGGTAGACAACGAACGGCCGGAACGTGTGCGTGCTGATGTAGCGCAGGAAGTAGACGATCACTGCCAGCCCGACGCCGAACGCCACGACCGTCGCCAACAGCGTCGGGCCCCATTCCACCGGCGCCGTCCCGTCGAGGACGTCCTTGAGCTCGAAGAGCCCCGACACCAGCACCGCCGGGATCGCCAGCAGGAACGAGTAGCGGGCCGCGGCCTCCCGGCGGTAGCCCATGAGCAGCCCGGCACCCGTGGTGCCGCCTGACCTGGAGACTCCCGGCACCAGCGCGAGCGCCTGGGCACCGCCGTAGAAGAGAGCGTCCCGCATGGTCAGCCGGTCGAGGGTGAGGACGTTGCGCGCCCTCATGTCGATCCAGCCCAGGACCAGCCCGAAGACGACCAGCATCGTGGCGATCAGCCAGAGGTTGCGGGCCGGCCCCTCGATCTCGTCCTGGAACACGAACCCGAGCACGCCGATGGGGAGGGTGCCGACGATGACGTACCACCCCATCCGCGCGCCGAGCTCGCCCCGCAGGTCGGGCCGG
>JBOGDY010000480.1:0-2099 GCA_050742955.1 Actinomycetes bacterium
CATCGACGTCGACCGCGGCGGCAAGATCACCTGGCACGGTCCCGGGCAGCTCGTGGGCTACCCGATCGTCCGGTTGGGCGAGCCGGTCGACGTCGTGGGCCACGTCCGCCGGGTCGAGGAGGCGTTGATCCTCACCTGCGCCGACCTCGGCGTGGAGGCCGCCCGCGTCGACGGGAGATCCGGGGTGTGGGTGCCGGGCCGCGACGGCGCGCAGGACCGCAAGGTCGGGGCCATCGGCATCCGGGTCTCGCAGGGCGTCACGATGCACGGCTTCGCCCTCAACTGCGACTGCGACCTCGCGTGGTTCGACCGCATCGTGCCGTGCGGCATCAGCGACGCGTCGGTGACGTCGCTCAGCGCCGAGACCGGCCGTGACGTCACCGTCGCCGAGGCCACGCCGTACGTCGAGAAGCGCCTCGCCGAGGTGCTGCGCGCCCGCTGACGGCGGCGCCCCGACGCCACGACGTACCCTGGGCGGGTGACGATCGCACCGGAGGGCCGCAAGCTGCTCCGTCTCGAGGTCCGCAACAGCGAGACGCCGATCGAGAAGAAGCCCTCCTGGATCAAGACCCGGGCGAAGATGGGCCCCGACTACACCGAGCTCAAGTCGCTGGTGAAGCGCGAGGGGCTGCACACGGTGTGCGAGGCGGCCGGCTGCCCCAACATCTTCGAGTGCTGGGAGGACCGCGAGGCCACGTTTCTCATCGGCGGCGACCAGTGCACCCGGCGCTGCGACTTCTGCCAGATCGACACCGGCAAACCGGCAGCGCTCGACCGCGACGAGCCGCGCCGGGTGGCCGAGTCGGTGCAGGCGATGGGCCTGCGCTACGCGACGGTGACAGGGGTGGCGCGCGACGACCTGCCCGACGGCGGCGCCTGGCTGTACGCCGAGACGGTCCGTCAGATCCACGCGGTGCTGCCCGGCTGTGGGGTCGAGCTACTGATCCCGGACTTCGACGCAAAGCCCGACCAGCTGGCCGAGGTGTTCGGGTCCCGGCCCGAGGTCCTCGCGCACAACGTCGAGACCGTGCCGCGCATCTTCCGCCGCATCCGGCCGGGCTTCCGTTACGAGCGGTCGCTCGACGTGATCCGCGAGGCGCGCGCCGCCGGGCTGGTCACCAAGTCGAACCTGATCCTCGGCATGGGCGAGGAGCGCGCCGAGGTCAGCGAGGCGCTGCGCGACCTGCACTCTGCCGGGTGCGAACTGATCACGATCACGCAGTACCTGCGCCCCTCCCCGCGCCACCACCCGGTGGTGCGCTGGGTCCGGCCCGAGGAGTTCGTCGAGATGGAGACCGAGGCGGCGGGCATCGGCTTCGCGGGTGTCATGTCCGGGCCGCTGGTCCGCTCTTCCTACCGCGCGGGGCGCCTCTACCGCCAGGCCGTCGAGGCCCGCAACTCGTCCGCGGCCATGGCCTAGCTGGACCCGGCGGTCCCCTTCCGCAAGGGGAACTTTCGCCTTTGTGGATAACGGGTTTCCGTCGGGGGTTTGTGTCCGACCCCCTCGCTAGGTTGCCGGTATGAGTCAGGCGGGTCTGGTCGCGGAGCACCCGGTGCTGGCCGGTGCCCGGGCCGCGTCCGCCGGGCTGGCCGGCGCCTGCGAGGACAGCGTCTGGCAGCTGTGCGACGACGAGGTGGAGACCTCCCTGGAGGTGCTTCAGCGTGTGGAGGCGCAGCTGCTGGCGGCCCGGGCGGGGCTGCTGCGGGAGGCCCAGGTCCGGGACCTGAGGTCACGCACCCAGGCGCTGACCACGCCGGGGTGGGTGGCGGACCGGTTCCGGATCAGCCACCAGCAGGCCACCGCCCGACTCCGCGACGCCGCCGCCATCGGCCGGCACCCCGCGCTGGCCGACGCGCTCGCCGAAGGCGCGGTCAACGTGGCCCAGGCCCGGGTGCTGCTGGAGGTGTTCGACCGGCTCGACGCGCTCGGCCTGGACGAGTGGACCCGGGCCGCGGCGCAGCGGTTCCTGCTCGAGCAGACCCACGCGCTGGGCCCCCGCCACCTGGCCCGGGCCGGGCAGGCGCTGCTCGAGGCGCTGACCCGGCGGCCGTCGGTGGACGACCCGGCCGAGGCGGCCGCGGTGCAGGCCGAGCTGGCC
>JBOGDY010000481.1:0-2093 GCA_050742955.1 Actinomycetes bacterium
GTGGTCGCGTCGTCGTCGAGCATCTACGGCGACGCACCGGCGTACCCGTGCAGTGAGGACGTCCTGCCGCGGCCCGTGTCCCCGTACGGCGTGACCAAGCTGGCCACCGAGCACCTGTGCCTGGCGTACGCCCGGCCGGAGGTGAGCGACCTGCGGCTGGCCCTGCTGCGGTTCTTCACCGTCTACGGGCCGAGACAGCGGCCGGACATGGCGTTCCGTCGGTTCCTCGAGGCGGCGACGACCGGCCGGCCGGTCACCGTGTTCGGTGACGGCGAGCAGACCCGGGACTTCACCTACGTCAGTGACGCTGTCCAGTCCGTGCTGCTCGCCCTCGACTCGCCGCAGCGCGCCGAGACGTTCAACGTGGGCGGCGGCGCCCGCGTCACCGTCAACCACGTGCTCGACCTGGTGGGCCAGGTCACCGGCCGCCCGGTGAAGGTCGTCCACGCGCCGACCCGGCCCGGCGACGTCAGGGACACCGGCGCCGACTGCCGCCGGGCTGCCGCGCTGCTCGGCTACCGGCCGGAGGTCGATCTCCTGACGGGGCTCACGGCGGAGGCCTCGTGGCTCGCCTCGCGAGGCGCCGAGGTCCACCCGGTCTGACCGTGCACCGCCGCGGCGGCTTCACCCTCGACGAATGACGCGCGGACGACTCCCAGGTCTGAGGGTGGACGCGGACAGGCACTCTCGACCCAGGAGGTCCGCCATGACCGCTACCAAGAGCGCTCCCGGCAGGTATACCGACGAGCAGCTGTCGGACCTGCTCGTGCTGCTGGAGGACGCGGACAGCGTCGAGCTCAAGCTCACCGTCCCCGACGAGGGGCGTCGGTCTGCTGTCGCGGCCCTCGACATGGACCCGTTGGAGGCCCAGCTGCGCCAGGTGTTCTTCTTCGACACCCCGGACCTGCAGCTCAACAGGCACGGTGTGATCCCGCGCGCCAGGCGCGTCCAGGGCGGCGGCGACGACTCGGTCGTGAAGCTGCGGCCCGTCGTTCCCAGCGAGCTGCCGGCCGACCTCCGGGAGCTGCCTGGCTTCGGGGTGGAGGTGGACGCCTCGCCGGTCGGGTTCGTCTGCTCGGGCCGGTTGAAGGCACCCCTCCGTACCGGCCGGGTGAAGGAGGCCATCTCCGGAACCCGGCCGACGCGCTCGCTGTTCAAGAAGCGGCAGCGGGCCTTCTTCGCCGAGCACGCCCCTGCGGGCATCGACCTCGACGACCTGTCGATCCTCGGTCCGATCACGGTGCTCAAGCTCAAGTTCGCACCCCAGGACTACGGCCGGCGTCTCGTGGCCGAGCTGTGGAACTACCCGGACGGGTCGCGCATCCTCGAGCTGTCCACCAAGTGCGCCCCCTCCGAGGCGATGCAGGTCGCGGCCAAGACCCGGGTGTTCCTCGAGGGACGGGGCATCAACCTGAGCGGCGAGCAACAGACGAAGACCAAGACCGCTCTCGAGTTCTTCGCGAAGGAGCTGCAAGGCAGTTGACCCCGGTGCTTCGCTGGAGCACTGGAGGTCGTGATGGGTGTGTACCGCGAGCAGGTCCTGCCGCGCATCGTGAACGTCGCGTGCGGGATGCGGACGAACGACCCGTTGCGGCAGCGGGTGTGCGGCGGGCTGGTCGGTGACGTCGTGGAGGTCGGATTCGGCTCGGGCCTCAACGTGCCGTTCTACCCGGCGACGGTCAGCGGGGTGGCGGCGGTCGAGCCGTCCGACGTCGGCTGGCGGCTCGCCGGCAAGCGGGTCGCGGGCAGTGCCGTCTCGGTCCGCCGGGCGGGGCTGGACGGGCAGTCGCTTCCGTTCGGCGACGACACCTTCGATGCGGCGCTGTCCACCTGGACGCTGTGCTCCATCCCCGACGTCCATGCGGCGCTGCGGGAGCTGCGTCGGGTCCTCAAACCGGGCGGCATGCTGCGCTTCGTCGAGCACGGACTGGCACCGGACGAGTCGGTTCGCCGCTGGCAGCACCGCCTGGAGCCGATGCAGAAGCGCCTGGCCGGCGGCTGCCACCTGACCCGCCCGGTCGTCGACCTGCTGACCGCGGCCGGGTTCACTGTCGCCGAGCTGGACGTGTTCTACGAGAAGGGCGCACCGAAGT
>JBOGDY010000482.1:0-2089 GCA_050742955.1 Actinomycetes bacterium
GTGACTTCCGGCCGTTCGGTCGGTTCGTCGGTTAGGGTCTGCGACCGTGACCCGGATCCACGCGGTGCTCTACACCGCCGGCATGGCGATGATGGCCGTCGGCGCGACGCTCCTGCTGCTCCGGCTCATCTCCTGAGCCCCGAACCTTCTCCGCGTTGATCATGCGCAAGTGGTCGCGCAGCGTCGTCCGCCTCGCCGACCAGGCGCTTGTCCCCCTCACTTCCGGGTTGATCATGCGCAAGTGGTCGGCAGCGTCCGCCGACCACTTGTGCATGATCAACCCGGGAAGAGGTGTTGCTCCTCGTCGTCGTGCGAATGCACGTGCCCGCCGGTTGAAACGGACAGACCCAGTTAGGACGTGACCCGGCGCCGGTGCCGGGTCGCACCCACGAGCACGCCGCCCGTGAGCAGCAGCCCGAGACCCGCCCACAGCGGGGTCAGGTTCCCCCCGGTGCGCGCGATGCTCGCGATGCCTGAGCCGGCCGAGGCGTTGTCCGACCCCGTGCCAGTGGAGGAGCCACCGACGGTCGCGTTGCCCGACCCGGTGGTCCCGCTGGCGCGGACCCAGACGTTGACCTTCTTCACCTGGGTGCCGCCACCGCGGTGGCAGCCGCTCATGGCGATCATGGCCTGGCCGGCCCGGCTCATCTTGACCCAGGTAGTGGCCTTGCCGTCACCGTTCGCGCGGATGGTCTTGCTCTTGTAGGCCCGGCCGTCGTCGTAGGTCGTCACCTTGACGCTGGCGTTGCGGCAGAACTTGTAGGCCCAGACCTTGACCGACTGGCCCTGGTTGACGCGCGAGTCGTTGACGTAGGCCGACCCGTAGTAAGGGGAGACGCGCACCTTGGCCGACAGCACCTGGGTGCCACCGCCCTTGCGGCAGCCGGAGAACTTGATGATGTTGGAGCCCAGGTGCGTCAGGCGCAGCGTGGTCGACGCCCTGCCCGCGCTGCCGGCCCGGATGGTCTTGCGGATGTAGGTGCTGCCGTCCTCGGTGACGGTCACCGTGACGCGTGCGTTGGAACAGAAGCGGTCGCCGCTCGCCCGGACGGACTCGCCCTGCTTGATCGAGGTCTTGGAGACGGTCAGCGAGCCGGTGTGCGGGCCATAGGGACCGGCGACGGCCGGTGCTGCGACCAAGCCGACCGAGGAGACGGCGATAACCGCCAGCGCGGCCAGCAGACGACGTACGGGCATTGAAATCCCCCATGTGATTAATGATCATTGCCCGAGCAAGATCGTCGAAGAGTGAACCGCGGGTCATCGTAGGGGTGCTCTGGGTAACCAGAGGTCCTTTTCGACCCCTCTGGCCCGATGTCGCACGGAATTGCACGGATCGCTGACACGGTTCCGAGCTCCCTGGTCGCTGGCCTCACTCAGCAGACTCCCGAACACCGCAGACCAACCGATGGGGGCCAGGTCACCGCGTTGCATGACCGAGCCCGCTGCGACGAGGAATGCGATGAGCAGGAGGATGGACGCGCCGCCAACGTAAAGCGTCCAGTCTGTGCTGGATTCAGCCACAGGCAGTACGTCGTGGCCGCTGCCCGCTCTTTCCGGGCCTCCGTCGCGCGCGAGACGTGAGTCATGGGCGCTGGCAGTGCCGGTGAACAAGGCGAACAAGGCAATCGAGCCGATGAGCACGAGCAGGGCGGAGCCGAGGCGGGTCAGCGCGTGCGGTCGAGTCCGGGTTGCAAGGAGTCGCATGACCTGACGGTGCGTGCCATGGCTCCAGCCATGCCCCAGCGGCGCTCCATCGGGCGCTGAGCCGGGTTCGAGACGGGCTAGAACGGTCGACAGCGGCCCCGGTCTGGCTACCTATGGGCTAGGGCAGTTGGGGTCGTGATGAAGAGCCTCCCGGACTGCTTCATCCATGGAGAGGGCGCGCCCCGCATCCCACAGGCGCGTCACCTCGGCCGTGGGCAGCAGACGGGTGGCCTCCGCTCTGACATCGGGCAGGCCCAGGATCTGGAGGGGCACGCTGCCCTGGCGGTCGGGTTCGAGCACTTCGGCGGCGGCCGCGAGGCGCAGCGCCCGGCGGGGGTCGTCGCAGGCGAGGGCCAGGGCGGCAATTCCGCGGAGCATCCAC
>JBOGDY010000483.1:0-2088 GCA_050742955.1 Actinomycetes bacterium
GTGCGCGAGACGCTCGGCATCGACGGGATGGACGTCGCGACGGCGCTCAGCGTCCGCGACAAGGCCAGGATGAAGACGGTGCTGGGCAACGCGGGGCTGCCGTGCGCCCGGCACCAGCTGGTCCGCAGCCCCACCGAGGCGCTCTCCTTCGCCGGGGCCGTCGGCTACCCGCTCGTCGCGAAGCCGCCGGCGGGCGCCGGCTCGCAGGCGACCTACCGGCTCGACGACGCCGGTGCGCTGCACGGCTGGCTGCAGGCGCTGCCTCCCCGGCCGGAGGTGCCGGCGCTGCTGGAGGAGTTCCTGGTGGGCGAGGAGCACACGTTCGACAGCGTCAGCGTTGGCGGGCAGACCGTGTGGGCGTCGATAGCCGACTACCGGCCGCCGCCGCTGGAGGTGCTGCGCAACCCGTGGATGCAGTGGACCGTGGTGTTGCCCCGGGAGATCGGCGGGCCGGCGTACGACCCCATCCACAAGCTGGGGCCGGCCGCGCTGCGCGCGCTCGGGGTCCGCGACGCGTTCACGCACATGGAGTGGTTCCGCCGCCCCGACGGTTCGGTCGCCCTGTCGGAGGTCGCCGCGCGTCCGCCGGGGGCGCAGCTGAGCTCGATGCTCGGTCACGCCTACGAGATGGACTTCTACCGCGCGTGGGCCGCGCTGGTCGTCCTCGGCCGCTTCGACCCGCCGGAGCGCCGGTGGGCGGTCGGGACGGCGTACCTGCGTGGTCAGGGGCGGGGTCGGGTCCGGGCGGTGCACGGTGTCGACGAGCTGAACCGGGCGCTGGGGCACCTCGTCGTCGAGGCCCGGCTGCCGCGACCTGGACAGCCGGCCGCGTCGGACTACCTCGGTGAGGGCTTCGTCATGGTCCGCGACGCCGACACCGAGGTGGTTGGGGACGCCCTGCGGCGGATCGTCACCGGGGTCCGGGTCGAGCTCGCGGAGACGCTGTGAACATCGTGATGATCTCGCCGGGCTACCCGGCGGAGATGGCCTACTTCACCCGGGGTCTGGCGGCCGTGGGCGCTCGGGTGATCGGCGTCGGCGACCAGCCGGCCCACCTGCTGCCGCCCGCGGCGCGCGAGGCTCTCGCCCACTACGAGCACGTGTCGTTGGCGGACCACGGCGCGGTCCTGACGGCGCTGAACGGGCTCGCCCGTCATGTACGGATCGACCAGGTCGAGTGCATGTGGGAGCCGTACATGATCCTCGCGGCCCGGATCCGCGAGTCGTTCGGCCTGCCCGGCATGACGGTCGAGCAGACCGTGCCGTTCCGCGACAAGGAGCAGATGAAGCAGGTGCTCGACGCGGCGGGGATCCGCACACCGTGGCACGTGCGCGCCACCAGCGCCGCCGGCGTGTGGGAGGCGGCCGAGCGGGTCGGCTTCCCGCTCATCGTCAAGCCCATCGCCGGCGCGGGCTCGGCCGACACCTACCGGGTCGACTCGGTGCACGAGCTGAACGACGTGCTGCCGCTGCTGCGTCACGTCCCCGAGGTGAGCGTCGAGGAGTTCGTGGACGGTGAGGAGCTCACCTACGACACGGTCTGCGCGAACGGCAACATCCTCTTCGAGCACGTGCTGTGGTACCGGCCACGTCCGCTGCAGATGCGCATGCACGAGTGGGTCAGCCCGGTGTCTATCTCGCTGCGCGACCTCACGGTGCCCGACGTGCAGGGTGGCCGGCAGATGGGCGCGGAAGTGTTGGCCGCGCTCGGTTTTCGCGCCGGCTTCACGCACATGGAGTGGTACCGCAAGGCCGACGGTGAGGTCGTCTTCGGTGAGATCGGCGCGCGTCCGCCGGGGGCGCGGGTGGTCGACCTGATGAACTACGCCACGGACGGCGACCTGTATGTCGGCTGGGCCGAGGCCGTCGTGCACGGCCGGATGCCGGCGCTGGAGCGGCGGTACAACGCCGGCAACATCTTCAAGCGGGCCCGCGGTGCGGGCAGGATCACGCACGTCGAGGGCCTGGACCGGCTGCTGGCGGAGTACGGCGACTCCATCGTCGCGGTCGACCTGCTGGCGCCGGGCGCGCCCCGGCGGGACTGGCGCTCCACCGTCGTCGGCGACGGGTCCATCACGGTGCGGCACC
>JBOGDY010000484.1:0-2080 GCA_050742955.1 Actinomycetes bacterium
CCCAGGCCGACGTGCTCTCCGGGCGCGTCGACGTGGAGCTCGACGGCTTCGAGGTCTCGCCCGGTGTCTGGGTCGCCGAAGGCGCGGACGTGCACCCGGAGGCCGTGCTGCGCGGCCCGCTCTACATCGGCGACTACGCCAAGGTCGAGGCAGGCGCCGAGCTGCGCGAGTTCACCGTCCTGGGCAGCAACGTCGTGGTGAAGGGGGGCGCGTTCCTGCACCGGGCGGTCGTCCACGACAACGTCTTCATCGGGCCCCAGACGAACCTGCGCGCCTGCGTGATCGGCAAGAACACCGACATCATGCGGGGCGCACGCATCGACGACGGGGCCATCGTCGGTGACGAGTGCGTCATCGAGGAGGAGGCGATCGTCTCCGCCGGGATCAAGATCTACCCGTTCAAGACCGTCGAGGCCGGGTCGGTCGTCAACACGAACGTGATCTTCGAGTCCCGCGGGCAGCGCAACCTCTTCGGGCCACGGGGCGTGTCCGGCATCGTCAACGTCGAGATCACACCCGAGCTGGCCGTGCGGCTGGCCAGCGCGTGGGCGACGACGCTGAAGAAGGGCTCGACGGTCACCACCTCCCGTGACGTGTCCCGGGCGGCCCGCGCGCTCAAGCGGGCGGTGATCTCGGCGCTGACCTCGAGCGCCATCAACGTGGTCGACCTCGAGGTGGTGCCGGTGCCCGTGGCCCGGCTCGAGACGGCGCAGGGGCGGGCCGGGGGCGTGCTGATCCGGACCAGCCCGGGACAGCCGGAGAGCGTCGACATCGCGTTCCTCGACAACGTCGGGGCCGACCTGTCCCAGGCCGCGCAACGCAAGCTGGAGCGCACGTTCAGCCGGGCCGAGTACCGCCGGGCGTTCCCGGGCGAGATCGGTGACCTGGCCTTCCCGCCCCGGGTCATGGAGTCCTACGCCCTCGAGCTGCTGCGCCGGGTGGACACCACCGGCGTCGCCGAGGCCGGCCTCAAGGTCGTGGTCGACACCGGCGGCGGCACCGCTGCCCTGGTGCTCCCGTCGCTGCTCGGCCGGCTCGGCATCGACGCGCTCACCGTGAACAGCGGGTTCGACGAGGCGTCGCCGACCGAGACCCGGACCGAGCGCCGCGAGGCGCTGAAGCGGCTCGGTCGGCTGGTCGCGTCGTCCAGGGCCGCCTTCGGCGTGCGTTTCGACCCGGTGGGGGAGCGCATCTCGATCGTCGACGAGCGGGGCGTGCCGATCGACGACGAACGGGCGCTGCTGGTCGTGCTCGACCTCGTCGCCGCCGAGACCAAGAAGGGCACCGTCGCCCTGCCGGTGACCACCACCCGGCTCGCCGAGCAGGTCGCCGCCTTCCACGGTGTCGACATCAACTGGATCGCCACGTCTCCGGCCGAGCTCACGAGGGCGATGACCGAGCCCGGCGCGACCTTCGGCGGAGACGGCCGGGGCGGCTTCGTCGTGCCCGAGTTCAGCACCGCCATCGACGGTCTGGCCGCCTTCGTGCAGCTCGTCGGCCTTGTCGCGCGAACCCAGCTGCAGCTGTCCGAGATCGACGCGCGGATCCCACAGAGCCACCTCGTACGCCGGTCGGTGCCGACACCGTGGGCGACCAAGGGCACCGTGATGCGGGCGGTCGTCGAGGAGGCCGGCGACCTCGCCATCGACACCACCGACGGTGTCCGCGTCGTGGAGGACGACGGCCGCTGGGTGCTGATCCTCCCGGACCCCTCGGAGCCCGTCACCCACCTGTGGGCGGAGGCACCCGACGACGAGGCCGCAGGCGCCCTGATCGACCGATGGGCCGCCGTCGTCGAGCGCTCGGACCTCTGACCGGCACCGCGCTGCACCCGCCGTACGACGTGCGACGATGACGCGCATGGCCGCGCCGACCCGGGGAGAGTCCCCGCCCCGTCCGGACGCCTCGATGTCGCTGCTGACCAACCTGATGGACAACTCGCTGGACGAGGGCTATGCCGAGGCCGCCGCGCGCCGCACCGGCGCCGAGGGGTCGCGGTGGCGGCCGTCCTGGGTGCTCGGCGCCGGGCTCGTGGTCGTGGGCGCCCTGCTGGCGACGGCCGCCGCACAGGTCCGTGACC
>JBOGDY010000485.1:0-2079 GCA_050742955.1 Actinomycetes bacterium
GATCAACATCGCGGCCGAGGGCCGCAAGTACGGTCTCTACCTCCTCACGGCCACGCAACGACCGCAGAAGCTGCACGTGAACGTGCTCTCGCAGTGCGAGAACCTCGTGCTGATGCGGATGAACTCAGTTGCGGACATCGACCATCTGGCGAAGGTGTTCTCGCATGTGCCTCGTGCCCTGGTTGCCCAGGCGGGAGGCTTCGCGCTGGGCGAGGGCCTGGTCGCCGGGCGCATCGCACCGTGCCCGCTGCTGTTTCGCACCGGCAGCCGGCGTTCTCCGGAAGGTGGCGGTGACGTGCCGACGACGTGGGCGAGGAGGGCGTCGGTGCCGAGCCAGGCCCGACCGTAGGGCGTCTTGGCGGGGCTGACAGCCCCGGGCGACTCAGCCGGCTCCACCACCTCGGGCATGCTCGCCGATCCGGGCGCCGACGCCGGTCCGCTGGACCGGAACACGGCCCCCGCCGTGGTCGAGCTGGTGGTCCAGGTTGAGGGCGGCGTTGATCAACGACAGGTGTGTGAACGCCTGCGGGAAGTTGCCGAGCTGTTCGCCGGTCAGCCCGACCTCCTCGGCGTAGAGGCCGACGTGGTTGGCGTAGGTGAACATCTTCTCGAGCACCATGCGCGCCTCCCTCAGCCGTCCGGATCGGGCCAGGGCGTCGACGTACCAGAAGGTGCAGATCGAGAACGTTCCCTCGTGGCCGAGCAGCCCGTCCGGGGAGGCGCTGGGGTTGTAGCGGTAGACGAGGCTGTCGGAGACCAGCTCCTGATCGACTGCGTCGAGCGTCGACAGCCACATCGGGTCGGCGGGGGCCACGAAGCCGACCAGCGGCATCATCAGCACGGAGGCATCGAGCACGTCGGTGCTGTAGTGCTGGGTGAACGCGCCGCGCTGCGCGTTCCATCCCCGCTCGACGATCTGCTGGTAGACGCGGTCGCGCTCGGTGGTCCAGCGGGCCAGATCGCCTGGCCGGCCGTGCTCGCGGGCCATCCGTGTCATGCGGTCAAGGGCCACCCAGCACATCAACCGCCCATAGGTGAAGTCCTGACGGCCGCCGCGGGTCTCCCAGACCCCCTCGTCAGGCTGGTCCCAGTGCTCGCAGAGCCAGTCCGTGAGCTGGCAGAGCTTGGTCCAGCCGGCGTGACCGACCCGGATGCCGTGCTGGTCGGCGAGCCAGATCGAGTCCAACATCTCCCCGTAGATGTCGAGCTGGAGCTGGTCGGCCGCGCCGTTGCCGATGCGCACCGGACTCGAGCCGGCGTAACCCTCCAGATGGTCGAGAACCTGCTCATCGAGGTCAGAGGAGCCGTCGATCCGATACATGATCTTCAACGGACCGGAGCCGTCACCCGCCTGCTCGGCGGCGCGGTCGCCTACCCAGCGCATGAACGCCGAGGCTTCGTCGGTGTACCCCAAGCCCAGCAGGGCGTGCACCGAGAAGGACGCGTCCCGGATCCAGGTGAAGCGGTAGTCCCAGTTGCGTTCGCCGCCCACCTGTTCCGGCAGCCCGGCGGTCGGGGCAGCGACCAGGGCGCCGCTGGGTGCGTAGGTCATGAGCTTGAGGGTGATCGCCGATCGGTTGACCATCTCGCGCCAGCGGCCCCGGTAGGTCGAACGGCCCAGCCACTCGTGCCAGAAATGCTCGGTCTCCTCGAGCATGCCGCGGAACTCCTCAGGCGCCACGGTCCGAGGTGGGCCGTCCGCTGCCGCTTCCAGCATGACTCCGCCGACCTGCCCCGCTTCCACCGTGATCGCCGCCCGCACGTCGTCGCCGTCCTGCCGCATCGCGCCATGTCCGGAGCCGTGCAGAGTGAGCTGCAGGCTGTCGGAGTGGAAGATCGCTCCCTCAGGAAGCAGCTCGAGCTTGTGCGGCGCCCGCCCGTAGTCGAAGCGGGGCGCGCACTCGAACGCGAAGCGCATGCTCCCGCGCACGCACCGCACCAGGCGGACCAGCCGGTGCCGGTCGCTCGACCGGCCCGCATCGTGCACCGGCATGAAGTCGATGACCTCGCCGACCCCGTCGGGGGTCATGAAACGGGTGACCAGGACGGCGGTGTCCGGCAGGTACAGCTGCTTGGTGA
>JBOGDY010000486.1:0-2071 GCA_050742955.1 Actinomycetes bacterium
AGGCAGGGGTCGTCCGAGCACACGATGTCCAGCTGCTGCGGGTCGAGCTCGAGCCCGCTGTCGGACATGACGATGGTCGCGGCCGCGACGGCCCGGTCGCCGGCGGCGTCGCCCGTCTCGCTTGTCGCGTAGACCCGGCCCGCCTCCCGCGCGGCGCTCGAGACCGCGTAGGCGGCGCCTTGCACCCGGAACACGGTGAGCAGCACGTAGACCAGCGGAACCATCAGCAGCACGGCCAGGTAGACGAACTCGATGATCGCGTTGCCGCTGTCGTCGCGATGCAGGCGATCCAGGGACGCGCGGACCGATGCGCGGCTGCGGGTCACGACGCCTCCTCGAGGGCGTGACCACGTACGACGATGCCGCGCGGGGGTCCGAGAAGACCGACCAGTGGCAACGTCGACTCGACCCGGACGTAGACCGTCGGCACGCCGCCGACAGACTCGAAGCCGCCTGTCACGTCGTCGGCGAACGAGTCGGCCAGCGAGTCACGGATCAGCCGCCGGGTGACGGCGGCGCCCTCGGCGGGGGCCCGGTCGGCGTTGGCCGCGTAGCGCGCGCCCTCGGCTGCGGAGGCCGTCAGCGTGTTACGCACGTGCAGCGCGAGGCCCAGCTGCAACAGGGCGAGGAACAGCACCGTCAGCAGCACGCCGACGAGGGTGAACTCGACGATCGCGGATCCGCGGTCGTCGTCGCGGATCCGACGTCCACCCCGCGCGATCGGCCGGAACGTTCGGCTGGTGGGACGTGCGTGACGTCTCAACGGATCAAGGCGATCACGGTGCGTTGCCGACGACCCCGTCGAGCGCCTCGGTGAACAGGTCCTTGAGCTTGTCGTCAGCAACCAGCCACAGCGCCGTCACGAGCCCGGCCGTCATGATCGTGACGAGCACCCACCCGGGCACGTCGCCACGGTCCCGGCCGGCCGCGGCCAGGCGCGCGTACGTCCGCAGCGGCACGTCCGACATCGATCGCCACATCTGTGTGGGCATCTCTTCTATCTCCCTCGTCGACCTCGAGCCGGCCTCAACCGGCGAAACTGAACCCGAAGAACCCGGGGAACAACGCGAACAGGACCGTGACGGGCAGCACCAGGAAGACGACCGGCACCATCATCGCGATCTCCTTGCGACCGCCTGACTCGAGCAGAGCCCTCTTACCCGCCTCGCGCACGTCAACGGCCTGTGCGCGCAGAACCTCCGCCAGCGGCGTGCCCCGCTCGACGGCGATCGCCACGCCGTCGACGAACCGGGCCAGCGGGGGCAGGCTGGTCCGCGTGGCAATGCCTTGCAGCGCCTGGACCAGGGACGCACCCGCACGTGCGTCGGACAGGGCCCTGCCCAGCTCACGGGCCAGCTCGCCTCGGCTGATCTTGGTGACCCGCTCCAGCGCGCCGACCGCCCCCTCACCGGCCACGACGGCGAGGGCGAGCAGCTCGGCGATGGTTGGGAACTCAGCCATCATCCGTTCCTCGCGTCTGGTGACCTCACGGGACAGCCAGTGGTCACGCAACAGCACCCCCGCAGCCGTGCACAGCAGGCAGAGGACGAGCAGGGGAACGGGCCGGAACGAGCCGTTGGCGGTGAACAGCAGGCTGGCACCGATGCCGGCGAGGAGACCGCCTCCTCCCCATAGGACCTGCTCGGCGCGGAACTGCTCGAGGGTCATGCCACGTCCGGCCTGCTCGAGGCGATGCCGGATCGACGCCGAGCCGCCGAGGAATCTCTCGAGCCGGGCGCTCGCCTGCCCGACGACGGGGGTCAGGATTCGCTCGAGGGTCGGGAACGGCGTGAGGGCGCGGTGGCTGGCCAGCAGCCGGGACGGCCTGGAGGAGTCGCGCAGGTAGGGCGCCAGCCGGTCGTCGAGCGCCGGCCGACGAAGTGCCGGCAACCGTGAGACGGCCAGCACGAGACCGAGGCCGGCGAGCAGTCCGAGGCCCGCGCCTGTGAGGACCGGGCTCATCGCAGCACCCGTTCCTCCTCGGGCAACCGGCCGATGCGCACCATGAGGCGGTAGGCGACCAGGCACATGCCGCCGCCCATCCCCAGGACCACCAGGCCCGCCCCGCTGT
>JBOGDY010000487.1:0-2067 GCA_050742955.1 Actinomycetes bacterium
GACGTAGGGCGGCTGCTCGCCGACGCCCGCGTGCTCGCCGGGTCGCTGCGCGACGACGACGGCAACCCCGGCCTGGACCTCGGCGCCGCACTGGGCGCGGGAACACGGGCCGGCCGCGACAAGCTGGCCATCGCAGACGCCGACTCCGGCATCGTCGGCTTCGGCGACTGGGCCGAGCAGCTCATCGCCGAGTCGACCGGCAAGGAGGGCACCGGGCTGCTCCCGGTCGTCGTGGAGGGCACCGCCGCCCCCGGCTTCGCGGACGCGCCGGGCGACACGCAGCGGGTCGTGCTGGGACGCGCGCCCGGCGACGACGACGTGATCTCGGTGGCCGGCTCCCTGGGCGCGCAGTTCCTGCTCTGGGAGTTCGCCACGGCCGTCGCCGGCAAGGTCATCGGCATCAACCCGTTCGACCAGCCCAACGTCGCCGAGTCCAAGGACAACACCAGGACCCTGCTGGCCGAGGCCGGCGATGGTCCCCTCCCCACGGGCCGGCCGGTGCTGGTCGACGGGCCGGTCGAGGTCCACGGCGACATCGAGGGGCCGGGCGAGCCCAAGGACCTCGACGGGGTGCTCGAGGGCCTGCTGGCGCAGGTACCCGACCGGGGCTACCTCGCGGTCATGGCCTACCTCGACCGCCACGGGCAGTCCGAGGCCGCGCGGGTGCGCCCGGCGCTCGCGGCCCGGCTGGGCGGGCGGGCGACGACCTTCGGGTGGGGCCCGCGCTTCCTGCACTCCACCGGGCAGTTCCACAAGGGCGGGCCGCCGGTCGGCGTCTTCCTGCAGGTGACCGGTGCCGTCGAGCGCGACGTCGAGGTGCCCGGCCGGCCCTACTCGTTCGGGCGGCTGCAGCTGGCGCAGGCGCTCGGCGACCTGCGGGCCATCACCGGGCGCGGGCGCCCCGTCGTACGGCTGCACCTCACCGACCGCGACGCGGGCGTGCGACGCCTCCTCGAGGCGTGCGGGGGTCGCCCGTGACCCACCCGCAAACCGGCCTGCCAGACCTGCGCGGCAACCCGCTGCGCGACGTCCGCGACCGGCGGCTGCCCAGGGTGCCGGACCCGTGCGCGCTAGTGGTCTTCGGCGTCACCGGCGACCTGGCGCGCAAGAAGCTGCTGCCCGCCGTCTACGACCTGGCCAACCGGGGCCTGCTGCCTCCCGGCTTCGCGCTGCTGGGCTTCGCCCGCCGCGACTGGGGGGACGGTGACTTCGAGGCGTTGGCGCGCGAGGCCGCGGAGCAGGGTGCCCGCACCGGCTTCCGCGAGGACGTCTGGCGACGGCTCGCCGACAGCATCCGGTTCGTGCCCGGCTCGTTCGACGACGACGAGGCGTTCGACCGGCTGGCCGCCACGCTCGTCGAGCTCGAGGACACCCAGGGCATCCAGGGCAACGCCGCGTTCTACCTGTCCATCCCGCCGGGGATGTTCCCCCTCGTGCTCAAGCAGATGCAGCGCACCCGCATGGCCGACAACACCGAGGCCGGCGGGTGGCGGCGGGTCGTGGTGGAGAAGCCGTTCGGCCACGACCTCACCAGCAGCCGCGAGCTCAACGCCCTGGTCGACGACGTGTTCACGGCGCGGGACGTGTTCCGCATCGACCACTACCTGGGCAAGGAGACCGTGCAGAACATGCTGGCGCTGCGGTTCGCGAACACGCTGTTCGAGCCGGTGTTCAACGGCAACTTCGTCGACTCGGTGCAGATCACCATGGCCGAGGACATGGGCATCGGCACCCGGGCCGGCTTCTACGACAAGGCCGGCGCCGCCCGCGACGTGCTGCAGAACCACGTGCTGCAGCTGCTGGCGCTCACCGCGATGGAGGAGCCGGTCTCCTTCGACGCCGAGGCGATCCGGACCGAGAAGACCAAGGTCCTGGGTGCCATCTCGCTGCCCGACGACCTCGAGCACTTCGCCGTCCGCGGCCAATACGACCAGGGCTGGCTCGGCGGCGTGCGGGTCCCGGGCTACCTCGACGAGAAGGACATCCCGAACCGCTCCACGACCGAGACCTACGCGGCGGTGCGGCTCGGGGTGGAGACCCGGCGCTGGGCGGGCGTCCCGTTCTACC
>JBOGDY010000488.1:0-2064 GCA_050742955.1 Actinomycetes bacterium
CTTCGAGGTCACCACCCACGGCGGGCGCACCGGCACCGGCATCGACGCGGTGGCCTGGGCCGCCCGCTGCGCCGCCGACGGGGCCGGCGAGATCCTGCTCAACTCGATGGACGCCGACGGCACCCGGGCCGGGTTCGACGTCGAGCTCATCCGGGCGGTCCGTGACGCGGTCACCGTGCCGGTCGTGGCCAGCGGGGGCGCCGGTTCCCCCGAGCACTTCCCCGCCGCCGTGGCGGCCGGCGCCGACGCCGTGCTGGCGGCCAGCGTCTTCCACTTCGGCCGGCTCCGGATCGGCGACGTCAAGGACGCGCTGGCGGGCGCCGGCCACGCCGTACGCATGTCTGCTTGAACCCGCGCCGTCAGACCTGGGTGTCGGCGCCCCGCAGCATCTCCTGCGCCTGCTCCGGCCCCGACACGTCGACCAGCGCGTGCCCGCGGCGGCCGAAGACGTAGAGCAGCAGCTCCTGCGGCTCGCCGGTGACCACTGCGACCGGCTCACCGTGGCTCGCCGTCACCTCGTCCCCGCCGGTGCGACGCAGCACCACCCCGCACCCGGCGCCGCGGAACGCCGCCATGCCGCGCACCTTGACCGCCTTCCACAGCGCCTCCTGCACCCGGTCGGGCAGGACCCGGGCGGACCAGCCGGTCTGGGCCCGGCGCAGGTCCTCGTGGTGCACGAAGTACTCGGTGGTGTTGAGGAAGCGGTCGGCCTTGGGCAGGGACAGCCAGGACAGCCGGCCGGGACCGGTCCGCACCAGGTGCACCAGCACTTCGAACGGCCGCTCGGCGTAGGACCGCTGCACGCTCTCGGTGTGCCCGGACAGCGGCCGCAGCACGATGCCCGGGGCCGCGTCCGCGCGGCGTTCGCGGACGACGAGGTGGGCGGCCAGGTCGCGGGCGTCCCAGCCCTCGCACAGGGTGGGGGCGTCGGGGCCGACGGCCTCGAGGAGGTCGGCGACGGCGGCGCGCTCATAACGGGCGATTGACGGCATCGGTCGATGGTAGAAGGTGCGACGCGGCGGCTCGTCGGCGGCGTCTGGCAGGGTGATCCGGTGCGAGCAGCCCGCGACGACGACACGCTGCGCCGCGGGCTGGGCGTCCTCGGCACGGCGATCCGGCACGAGCCGCGCATCTTCGCGCTGGCGGTGGCCGGCAGCGTCGTCTACGCGGTCACCACGGTGGGCTCTGCCTGGGTGCTCGGCCAGATCACCGATCGCGTCATCGTGCCCGCGTTCGAGGACGGCCGCACCACGACGGCTGGTCTGGTCGGGGCGGCGGCGGCCATCGTCGGTGTGGCGGTCCTGAAGGCCGCGGGCGTGGTGGCCCGCCGGCTGTGCGCCGGCATCATGCAGTACCGGCTGCACGCCCGCTACCGCCGCCAGGTGACCCGGCAGTACCTGCGGCTGCCGCTGTCCTGGCACCAGCAGCACCCGGCCGGGCAGCTGCTGTCCAACGCCAACGCCGACGTCGAGGCCACCTGGTTCCCGATCGCGCCGCTGCCGATGGCGGTCGGGGTGCTGGTGATGCTGCTGGTGGCCGGCGTGGCCCTGGTGCTGGCCGACCCGGTGCTGTCGCTGATCGGGTTCCTCGTGTTCCCGGCGATCTTCGTCCTCAACATCGTCTACCAGCGGCGGCTCTCCCCGCTCGCGACCCGGGCCCAGCAGCTGCGGGCCGAGGTGAGCGGCGTGGCCCACGAGTCGTTCGACGGTGCCCTGGTCGTCAAGACCCTGGGCCGGGAGCCGGACGAGACCGAGCGGTTCCGCCGGGCCGCACACGAGCTGCGGGACGCGCAGGTGGCGGTCGGCCGGGTCCGGGGCCTGTTCGACCCGGCGCTCGAGGCGCTGCCGACGCTTGGCGTGCTGGCGGTGCTGGTGGTCGGCGCCGCGCGGGTCGAGTCCGGGACGCTGGCGCCGGGCGACCTGGTCGAGGTGGCCTACCTGTTCACGATTCTGGCCTTCCCGGTGCGGGCCATCGGCTGGGTGCTGGGCGAGCTGCCGCGCAGCGTCGTGGGGTGGGACCGGGTGTCGCAGGTCCTCGGGGCCTCGGGCGCCCTCGGGTTCGGGT
>JBOGDY010000489.1:0-2062 GCA_050742955.1 Actinomycetes bacterium
TGGAACCGCGCCCAACGCCGCGCAGCCGCGCTGCGCGACCGCGGCTGCATCGCCCCCGGCTGCACCGCCCCACCCGCCGCCTGCCAGCTGCACCACAACTGGCACTGGACCGACGGCGGACCGACCGACCTCGACAACGGCGCGCTGCTCTGCGGCTTCCATCACCGGATGGTCCACCGTCAAGGCTGGGCCGTCACCCTGGCCGCCAACGGCTACCCCCAGCTCACCCCACCCGCAAGCATCGACCCCGACCGGCGACCCCGCCAGCACCACCGCTTCCGCCTCACCCTGCTCACCGGCCGAAACCGGCCCTGACGCTGACGCGCGACGCGGGCCCAGCCGTGCCCGTGAGGCCGAGACGCGGACCTTCCTACAGGTCGACCTGCGGCAACCGGGTGAGCGGCTCGGCGAACCGCTCGTCGGGCACCTCTTCGTCGACCATCCGGCCGCCGAGGTAGGCGTCGTAGGCACCCATGTCGAAGTGCCCGTGCCCGCACAGCGCCGTGAGGATGACCTTCTCCTCGCCGCTCTCCTTGCAGGCCAGGGCCTCCCGGATGCAGGCGGCGAGGGCGTGCGTGGGTTCCGGTGCGGGCACGATGCCCTCGGTGCGGGCGAACTGCACCGCCGCGGCGAAGCACTCTGTTTGCGCGATCGAGATGGCCTCCATCAGGCCGAGCTCGTAGACGTGGGAGATGAGCGGGCTCATGCCGTGGTAGCGCAGCCCGCCAGCGTGGATCGGGTCCGGGATGAAGTCGTGGCCGAGGGTGTGCATCTTCATCAACGGGGTGAGGCCTGCGGTGTCGCCGAAGTCGTAGGCGTAGGTGCCCCGCGTCAGCGAGGGGCAGGACGCCGGCTCGACCGCCCGGATCACCGGGTTCATCCTGCCGGCGAGCTTCTCCCGCAGGAACGGGAACGACAGTCCGGCGAAGTTCGAACCGCCACCGGTGCAGCCGACCAGGAGGTCCGGCTGGTCGCCGATCTTGGCGAACTGCAGCAGCGCCTCCTCGCCGATGACCGTCTGGTGCAGCAGCACGTGGTTGAGCACGCTGCCCAGCGAGTAGTGGGCGTGCTCGTCGCCGACCGCCGCCTCGACGGCCTCGCTGATCGCGATGCCGAGGCTGCCGGAGTGGTTTGCCTCGTCCTCGAGCTCCTTGCGCCCGGACTCGGTGAGCTCGGACGGGCTGCGATGAACGGTGGCGCCGAAGGTCTCCATGACCGACTTGCGGTAGGGCTTGCTGTCGTAGGAGGCGCCGACCTGCCAGACCTCGCACTCGAGGCCGAACAGCGCGCAGGCGAAGGCCAGCGCCGTGCCCCACTGGCCGGCCCCGGTCTCGGTGGTGAGCTTCGTGACGCCGGACTTCTTGTTGTAGAAGGCCTGCGGGACGGCGGTGTTGGGCTTGTGCGAGCCGGCCGGCGAGACGCCCTCGTACTTGTAGTAGATGCGTGCCGGGGTGCCCAGTGCCTTCTCCAGGCGGTGGGCCCGGTACAGGGGTGAGGGGCGCCACAGCCGGTAGACGTCCTGCACCTCGTCGGGGATCTCGACGTAGCTGTCCTGCGTGACCTCCTGCAGGATCAGGTCCATCGGGAACAGCGGTGCCAGGTCGTCCGGGCCGACGGGCTGCAGCGTGCCGGGGTGCAGTGGCGGCGGGGGTGGCGAGGGCAGGTCGGGGATGATGTTGTACCAGCGGGTCGGCATCTCCGACTCGTCGAGCAGGATCTTGTGCTGGTCGGCCATCAGAGCCTCCGGAGGCGACGTGCCGGCATGGGCGATGCTCGTCGAACCTAGTGGGTCCGCCGTCGGCGCCGAAAGGGACAATCGACCGGTGATCTCCCCGTCGTACGATCAAACCGCCCCGGGCCGACCGTTGCTCGTCGCGACCGATCTCGACGGCACCATCGTCCCGATGGACGGCGACATCAGCGACCGCACCGTGGCAACCCTTCGCGCCGTCGAGGACCTCGGCGTCCCGGTCGTGTTCGTCACGGGACGCCCGACCCGCTGGATGGCGGGGATCGCCGAGCGCACCGGTCACACCGGCGTCGCGGTGTGCGGGAACGGGGC
>JBOGDY010000490.1:0-2062 GCA_050742955.1 Actinomycetes bacterium
CGTCGCCCTCGAGGTCCGTCGTCACGCCGACCCCGTCGAGGGGCTCGAGGTCCTTGTCGACCTCGCCGTCGCCCGTGAATGCCTCGGCGAGGGCGGCGATGTCGACCCACATCGCGAAGCCGGCGCGGTCGAGGTCGGGCAGCGCCTTGCCGAACGCCTCGTCCTCGCCCAGCTTGCCGGGCTGCTCGAGCCGGTCGAGGGTGCCCTTGCTGGACCCGATGACATAGCCGTCCTCGGTCGTCCGGCGGACCACCAGGCTGCTGTCGAAGCCGGAGTCGGCGCCCAGCCGGTTGGCGGCGGCCTCGATGCGGTCGAGGATGGCCATCGCCTTCTCGCCGTCGGTCGTCACCTTCGCGCCGAGGTCGAGCTCGCCGCTCCCCAGACCGTCCCCGCCCAGCGCCGCGACCAGGTTGCTGCCCAGCAGCACACCCAGGTCATCGGGCAGGTCGATCCCTAGCTCCTGCTCGGCCTGGGCGACCATCTCGTCGAAACCTGGCCCGCCGGAGGACGCGCCCGCGGCGTCCATCGACTTCCGCAGCGACTCCCACAGGTCCGGGAGCAGCGACTGGCCCTCGGCCAGGCCGAGGGCGGCGACCGTGCCGTCCGGCAGCTCGGCGAAGCCCTTGACGGCGGCGGTGTCCTTCGTCACCGCGTCAGCGTCGGTCACGCTGCCCACGACCTCGAAGACGTCGGGGCCGTCGAAGCGCAGCACGTAGGTCGAGCGACCGCTGCCGCCCAGGCCGGTGCCGGCGCCGAGCGGGCCGCCCAGCATCGACCCCACCCCACCCAATGCCTTGGTGGTGGCTTGGTTGTCCACCCACACCGCGGCCACGCCGTCGTCCATGCCGCCGAGGTCGCTGGCCAGGGTGTCCTGCTCGGCCAGCGTGCCGTTCTCCGCGTCCCGCGCCGCCTTCCGGGCCGCGTCCTCGGTCTCCGCGAGCAGGGCGTAGTCGCCCTCGACGACGAACCCGGGCGGGTCGCCGCCCTCGGCGCTGTCGGCCAGCCGCTTGAGGCCGGTCCGCGCCTGGTCCGCGTCCTCGACCTGCAGGGCCACCACCACCCGCGGCCCGGGGAACTCCCCCGTCGCGCCAGCCTTCCCCTCAGGCGGGTAGGCCCCGACGGCGAGCCGCTTGCCGAGCCACGGCTCCACGTCAGACCCGTAGTCGATGTCGTCCCAGCCGGCGTCGGCCGCGACGGACTCGAACAGCACCTTGCGCAGGTCGGCGTCCTCGCCGACCTTCTCCCGCAGCGTGGGGAACTTGCGCAGGAACCGGACCGCGTCGACCTTCTGCCCGGCCGACGGGTCGAGGTCGACCTTGGCGAACGCGAACGCGCCGCCGGGCAGCGCCTCCTCGGGCTGGCTGCCACCGCCGGAGAGCATCTGCACGCCGTAGGTCACGCCACCGACGAGTGCGGCGACGACCACGGCCACGCCACCGATCAGCCACCACGGGGTGTGCTTGCGCTCCCGCTCATGGCCGGCCAGCACGTCACCGCCGGGGGCGGCGCCCGGGTCGGGATCGCCCAAGGGTCGGGTCTGGTCGTCGCTCATGTCAGTGCCCCCGGATGCTGCGCCCGGCGCCGATGCCGGACGACTGTCGTCGCGACCCTATCGGCGCGCCCCCCGGCCACGCTTGATAAATCCAGGTCGTGCCGGTTTGTCGCCCCCGGGCCGGCCTCGCCTTGTCAACACCTCGCCATCGGCGCACGCTCACGGTGAAGGCTCGACGGATTGGGACATTGCGCGCGCGACACGCCGGTCGGGCCGGCGTGTCGCCGGCGGAACGTCCCAACCCAGCCGGGCCGCCACCTCGAGGAGGCACGTCATGAACGAGGTCAGAGCGATCAGGCAGGCCGGCGGGGCTGGCATCGTCGGGGTCATCCTGCTGGCCGCCAGCTTCGTGGTCGCCAACTGGACGGACCCGGCGACTCCGGACTCCGCCCTCCGCGCCGACATCCGCGACGCCGAAGGCCAGGCGTACCTGGCCTACACCCTGCTCGCTCCGGCGGTCGGGCTGCTGATCTGGTTCGCCACCGGGCTGCGGCGTTTCCTCCTGGTCCG
>JBOGDY010000491.1:0-2059 GCA_050742955.1 Actinomycetes bacterium
GGCGCCGGGCGACCTGGTCGAGGTGGCCTACCTGTTCACGATTCTGGCCTTCCCGGTGCGGGCCATCGGCTGGGTGCTGGGCGAGCTGCCGCGCAGCGTCGTGGGGTGGGACCGGGTGTCGCAGGTGCTGGGGGCCTCGGGCGCCCTCGGGTTCGGGTCGGCGCCGCTGCCGGCCGGCGGTGCCGGCTCGTCGCTGGACCTGCGGTCGGTGAGCTACGGGTACGCCGACGGCGACGTGCTGCACGACGTCACGTTCGACGTGCCGGCCGGACGCACGGTCGCGGTCGTCGGCCCGACCGGTTCCGGCAAGTCGACGCTGACCACCCTGATCGTCCGGCTCGTCGACCCGCGCAGCGGCGAGGTGGTCCTCGACGGGGTCGACCTGCGGTCGGTGGCCCGCGGCGGGCTGGCCGGGGTCGCGGCCGTGGTGCCGCAGCAGACGTTCCTGTTCGACGACACCGTGCTCGGCAACGTGACGCTCGGCGCGGACATCGACAGCGACACCGTCTGGGCCGCGCTGCGGACCGCGCAGGCCGACCGGTTCGTCGCGGCCCTGCCGCAGGGGCTGGACACCAGGATCGGCGAGCGGGGGATGACGCTGTCCGGCGGCCAGCGACAGCGGCTGGCCCTGGCCCGGGCGGTGGTGCGCTCACCGCGGTTATTGGTCCTCGACGACGCAACCTCGTCCGTCGACCCGCGGGTGGAGGCGGCGATCCTGGCGGCGCTGCGGGAGCGGTCCGACGGGGCGGCCGGCTCGGCCGCCACCGTGGTGCTGGTCGCCTACCGCAAGGCGACGATCATGCTGGCCGACGAGGTGGTCTACGTCGAGCACGGGCGGGTGCTCGACCGGGGCGGGCACGCGGACCTGCTGGCCCGGTCGGAGGGCTACCGGCGGCTGCTCACGGCGTACGAGCGGGAGGAGGCCGAGCGCAAGGCGGTCGAGGCCGACGAGGACTCGGTGGCCTGAGCCGCGGCCCTGCCTGTTCTTGTTACCTGCGTGCCCGGTCGCCGGCCGGGCCGAAGCCGTCACCCACGGCGGCGGCCAGCTCGAGGTAGGCGGTGCGGGTCTCGTCGTGCAGCTCGTCGAGGTCGAGCACCCCGCCGGCCTCGAGGTGCGGGTCGTAGGGGATGGAGACGACCGCGCGGCAGCGGGCGGCGAAGTGGTCCTCGAGCTGGAGCACGTCGACGATGCCGCCGCCGGGCCGCACCGAGGAGATGACGACCACCGCCTCGCGTGCGAGGTGGCCGAAGCCGTGCGCCTCCAGCCAGTCGAGGGTGGCGCTGGCGCTGCGGGCGCCGTCGAGGCTGGGTGAGCTGACCACGACCAGCGACGACGCGACGCCGAGGATGCCGCTCATGGCGCTGTGCAGCAGCCCGGTGCCGCAGTCGGTCAGGAGCAGGTTGTAGAAGCGTTCCAGCGTGGTGACCGTGTCGCGGTAGTCCTGCTCGCTGAACGCCAGCGACGCGCTCGGGTCGGAGTCCGAGGCCAGCACCTCCAGCCGCGTCGGTGACTGGTTGGTGAAGGTCCGCACGTCCGCGTAGCGCTGCAGGTCGTGCCGGGCCTGCAGCAGGTGGCGGACCGTCGCCCCCGACTCGCGCGGGACCCGCTCGATGAGGGTGCCACGGTCGGGGTTGGCGTCCACGGCGATCACCCGGTCGCCGCGCAGGTCGGCGAGCATGGCGCCGAGGGCCGCCGTGGTGGTGGTCTTGCCCACCCCGCCCTTGAGGCTGATGACGGCCAGCCGGTGGCAGTCGGTGACCCGGGTGCGGGCTCGGGTGACCAGCTCGGCCAGCGCCCGGTCAGCAGCCGACGGGCCCAGGTTGATCCGGCCGCCGGACGCCGAGTAGACGCCGCGCCGCCAGCCGGACTGCGGCCGCGTCCGCCGCCGCTTGAGGACCGTGTCGGCGGTGAGCGCGTCGGCGCCGCCGAGAGCGGCTCCCACCGGGATGGGCGGGATCTCGAAGGCGGGGCGGGTGGGTTCGGCCGGCACGGGCTGCTGGGGTCCAGGCGCGGGTGCGGGCTGGTATGGCGCAGGCGCGGGTGCGGGCTGGTATGGCG
>JBOGDY010000492.1:0-2057 GCA_050742955.1 Actinomycetes bacterium
CGGCTACCCTGGCGGGCCCCAGCCCGGTCAGCACGGCCAGCCCCAGCCCGGCCAGCCCCAGCCCGGCCAGCCCCAGCCCGGCCAGCCCCAGCCCGGTCAGCCCCAGCCGGGGCAACCGCAGCCCGGTCAGCCCCAGCAGGCGCAGCAGCCCGGCGGTCCGGCGGCAGGCGGGGGCGCCCCGGACCCGAACTTCCAACCGTTCTGGTTCGCCGTGCCGGTCGCGCGTCCGCTCTTCGGTGAGGACGGCTCGCCGCAGCCGGTGGCCGAACTGGCCCCCGGCACCTGGTACCTGGCGGTCGAGCAGCGTGGCCAGGCGCTCATCGCGCAGACCCAGGACGGCCGCAAGGGAGTCCTCCAGGACACCTCGGGCATCCAGCGCGGCTGACCGCCGGCCGCCACGGAGCGACGCGGAAGCCGCACGCACGGGAACGGCCCCTCGCCCCCGGAAGGCGGATTCTCGGGGTCCTCGCAACACCTGACGGCCTACGTGGTCGTCAGTAGATCACGCAGGCGCTCGGCTGGGGTTTTCCAGCCGAGCGTTTTGCGTGGTCGGCCGTTGAGTTGCTGGGCGACATGTTCGAGGTCTTCGGCGCTGTGCACGGACAGATCGGTGCTCTTGGGGAAGTACTGCCGCAGCAGGCCGTTGGTGTTCTCGTTTGATCCGCGCTGCCAGGGTGAGTGTGGATCGCAGAAGTAGACCGGCACCCCCGTGGCCACGGTGAACTGCTTGTGCGCGGCCATCTCGCAGCCCTGGTCCCAGGTCAGCGAGCCGCGCAGGTGCTCGGGCAGGGTCTGGACCAAGGGCACCAGCACGTCGCGGACCTCCTCTGCGGTGTGCCCGCCGGGCAGATGCCCGAGCAGGACGTAGCGGGTGGAGCGCTCGACCAGAGTCACGATCGCGCTCTCGCTGCGGGGGCCGACGATCAGATCGCCTTCCCAGTGGCCGGGAACCGCCCGGTCCTCCACCTCGGCAGGACGCTCGGAGATCATCACCATCTCGTCGACGAACCGGCGGGTGCGCTGGTCCGCACTGCGATGCGGCTTGCGGCGGGTGCGCCCGGTGCGCAGCGCGAGTGCGACCTCGCGGCGCAGTCCGCCACGGGCCTGGACGTAGATCGCCTGGTAGATCGTCTCCGGACTCACCCGCATGCTCTCGTCGTCGGGGAACTCGATGACCAGAGCGTGACAGATCTGCTCGGGTGACCACCGTTCCCGCAGCTTGTCCGCGACGAACCCGCGCAGCAGACCGTCCTGGGCGAGCTTGGAGTCCTTGGGGCGCGACCGGCTCCTCGCCCACGCCCGCTGGGCCCGATGCGGCTGGTAGACACCATCGACCGCACGAGCATCGATCTCGCGCTTGACGGTGGAGGCCGGCCGCCCGAGCGCCCGTCCGATCGCGCGCAGCGAGCGGCCCTCACGGTGCAGATCAGCGATCAACTCCCGCTCGGTCACCGTGAGGAACCGAGAGTGCAGCTCAGCCTCGACCGTCGCGACAGACGGCATGGACGTGACGGCAACGGTGCTGGTCATGCCCGTTGTGTAGTCGATCCTGCGCCCATCGGGGTGCAGGCGCGCGTTGCCGATCTTCCGGATGCCGCGGTCCCAGTCCTTGGCAGTGCGTTCATGGACCCCGACCTGCGCCGCGGCGTCCCGCCGCCGCGCCCCGGACGCGCGAAGCCGGTCGTACTCCGCCCGGCCCGGATGCCCGCTCGTGCCCGACTTCCCACGACCACGGACACCGGCCTTCCGCGCCCACGCGAACGCCGTCGCACGGTTCACCCCGACCGCCCGGGCAGCCCCCGAGACGCTGCCGTTCTCCCGGTCAAGCGCCTCGAAGAACCTCGCCTTCAACCCCTCAAAATCCACGATCCCCGCAACTCCCTGAAGCTCAGGGTGTTGCGGGGATCGCTAGAGCCCGCCTCTTCGGAGGGGGCGTTCTCGTGACCAGAGCGGCGACGGTCAGTCCGGCGGAAAGAGGAACGTGCCGTTCTCGTTGGCGAAGGAGCCGCCGAAGCGGGCGTTCGTGGCGGGGGTGCCGAGGTCGGTGGGGTTGAAGG
>JBOGDY010000493.1:0-2054 GCA_050742955.1 Actinomycetes bacterium
CGGCAAGACGGCCCTGCTCGACTACGCCGCCGACCGTCCAGATGTGCGCGTCCTGCGCGGCACCGGCGTGCAGGCGGAGTCGGAGTTCGCGTACGCGTCAGCCCATCAGCTGCTGCGCCCCTTGCTGCCGTTCATCGATGTGCTGCCCACGCCGCAGGCGGACGCAGTCAGGATTGCTCTGGGGATGTCCTCCGGCGGCCCGCCGGACAGATTCCTGGTGGCCCTGGGATTCCTGTCCCTGCTCAGTGAGGCAGGCCGTGACCAGTCGCTGCTGTGCGTGCTGGATGACCTCCAGTGGTGTGACAGCGCATCGACCGACGCACTGCTCTTCGCGGCACGACGGCTCGCGACGGACCCGGTCGCTTTCGTGTTCGCGGTGCGGGACGAGCCGGGCAAAGAGTTGTTCGATGTGCCGGCCGCGGATGAGGTAGTTGTGTCCGGGTTGTCGGAGGCCGCTGCCACGGAGCTGCTGGGAGCCGCGGCGGGGGTGGCGGTTCCGGAGTCGGTGCGTTCCGTGCTGGTCGCGCGGACTCGGGGGAATCCGCTGGCTCTGCTTGAGGTCGCCCGTGCCCTCAGCGGCGGGCAGCTGGCCGGGCACGAGCCGCTGCCTGACCCGCTGCCCGGTGGGGACCGGCTCGAGCGTGGCTTCCTGGACCGGGCACAGCGCCTGTCCATCGACGCCCAGCAGTTGCTGCTGGTGGCCGCCGCCGAAGAGTCGGGCGACATCGACATCGTCGCCGCTGCCACCGGTGGGCCCGGCGCCATCGAGAATCCGCTGGCGGAGGCGGAGAGCTCCGGACTGCTCACGATCCGGCAGGGCAGGCTCGAGTTCTGCCATCCCCTGGTGCGCTCGGCGGTCTACACGGAGGCCGCGCCGCGCTCTCGGCGTGCGGCTCATGGGGCTTTGGCCGCAGTTCAGGCCGAGCGAGGTCACGTCGATCGGGGGACCTGGCACCTCGCGGCTGCTGCAACGGGCCCGGACGAGACGCTGGCGGGTGAGCTGGAGCTCGTTGCGGAGCGTGCCGGGCGGCGCAGCGCGCACGGCGCCGCCTCTGCCGGGTACGAGCGGGCCGCGGATCTGTCGCCTGAGACGTCCGACCGGACGCGGCGCCTGGTAGCCGCCGCCGAGTCGGCATGGCTGGCCGGGCAGGCGCCCCGTGCCCGCAATCTGGTCGACCGGGCCGAGTTGACGACCGCTGACCCGGTGCTTCGGGCGCAGCTCCTGCATCTCAAGGGGCGCGCCGCGTCACGCAATGGCGAGGTCGCCCGGGCATACCGCATCCTGTGCGACGCCGCGAAGCTGGTGCAGGTGCTCGCGCCACGAGATGCGCTGGAGATGCTCGCCGACGCCGTCGAAGCGGCGATGTACGCCGGCGACAGCGACCGGGCTGCCCAGGCAGCGCATCTCGCTGCGGACCTTGACCCTGGGCCCGGCGCCAGACAAAGGTTCCTGTCCGCCTGGCTGGCCGCGGAAAGCACCCAGATGCAAGGCAGGACGACCGAGAGCGCGGAGTGGGTGCGGGTGTCGTTGACGCTCGCCGAAGAGCTCGAGGATCCGCGACTGCTGACGTGGGCTGGCATAGCCGCCGTGAATCTCGGTGACATCAGTGGCGTGCAGACCTGGTTCCGCAAGGCGGTCGAATCCGCCCGCAACAGCGGTGCTGTGGCCAGCTTGCCGTACCCCCTGGAGAAGTGGTCGGTGAGCGAGGCACTGGCGGGCAACTACGCCGCGGCGAGGTCATCCGCCGAAGAAGGACTACGGCTGGCACACGAGACCGAGCAACTCGGCTCGGCGTGTCACCTGCAGGCGACGCTCGCCTTCGTCGCAGGCACGTGCGGTGACGAAGAGGAATGCCGACGACACGGGCAGCAGACGCTGGACGAGGCCATCCCGCGGGGACTCGGCATCCCCATAGCCAACGCGACCTGGGCGTTCGGTCGGCTCGACCTCGGTCTCGGTCGATACGAGAAGGCTGTCGACCAACTGTTGAGCATGCAGGATGCCAAACCTGGGACGGGTAACCCGGTCATGGCGCTGTGGGCGACCACGGACC
>JBOGDY010000494.1:0-2050 GCA_050742955.1 Actinomycetes bacterium
GATCATCCCCGAGCGCCTCAGCCGCCCGGCGGAGGTCGAGCCGCAGGTCGAGCCGGAACTCGTTGGTGCGGTAGTGCTGGTCGTCCCGGTAGGTGGGCGCGTAGAGGACGACCGTCTTGCCCTCGGGCACACCGATGCGGCTGCGGACCCGCGCGGCGATGTCCTCGCGGTCGGGCCTGAAGAAGATGTCCGTGCGGGGATAGCCGGTCTCCAGGATGTTGCCCTCATAGCGGAAGGCGGACCGGAGGATCGGTGTGCTGGGTGGGTTCGGCGAGATCAGGTGGTTCCATCGAGCGGTCTCACGCATCAGTCGGTCGTGGTAGCCCCGCCCGGCGACGCGTTCGACGCGCTCGCTGTCGAAGCCGATCTTCTTGAACGGCGCGCCGTGCCAGGTCTGCACCACCACCTGGTCCGAAGGCGGCGTCAGCCACGTGCCCAGCGATCGGTAGACGCAGGTCACGACGTAGCGGGAACGGGCCGCGGCCTCGTACCAGTCCGTGCCGCCACGGCGCACCGGCACGAGCCCGTCGGGCAGCTCTGTCTGCCCGTCCGACACTGACCACAACAGCTCGAGCCCGGTGTCGCGTCCCGCCAGCTCCTCGTAGAGCGCTCGCGGGCTGTCGGCGTACTGCTTGGCGCCGTAGCTCTCGAACAGTACGGCGTCCCGCACCCCACGACGCACGAACGCGGGGAACTCGATCTTCCTCAGCCTCGCCTCGTGGTGCCGCCCACGTTCGTTCGGGAGCAGGTCGGGGCCTACGTCCAACGACAGACTGTTGTAGTCGACGTCGCGCAGGCAGAAGTCCTTGGCGCCGACGGTGGCGGTCAGCGGCACCGAGGGCAGCAGCTTGCGGTCGATCGCCACCTGCGCCAGGGGCTCGTCGGTGCGCACCTCACGGGCGATCAGGTCCCACGAGCCCTCGGCAAGCGGCAGCGTCCCGGCCAGAGTCGTGATGGCGGCGGGTGTGAGCACGGCTGTGAACCGGTCACCCGTCCTCTCCATCGGAAACGAGTGCTCCTCGACCCGCTCGCGGGCCTTCAGGACGATGTCGACCTCGAGCCCGGAGGGTTCCCGGTAGGTCCCCTGGAGCTCGAGCTGGTGATCGTCCGACCACAGCGCACTGGTGACCATGGGCCGGAAGCCGCGCTCGACGAGCTCGAGCTTGCCCTGCCGGTTCCAGCTCACGACGATCTCGCGGTCGCCTACCGTGTGCCAGCCTTCCGCCAGGCCGCCCCCGGCTGAGAGGCGGATCGGTGCCTGTCCGCCGGCCGGCTCGAGGCTGACCTCCCAGGCGACGCCGTTCCCCTGGTTCTCGATGTGCGAGGCGCGATCGGCGACGTCGATGGCGTTCACGAGATCGGAGAGCGGCACCCGCGAGATGAGGTCCCACAGGCAGTCGGCCTTGGGGGACAGAGCGACCGGATAGGTCAACGAGGTCGACTGCGACCGCCGCACCACCAGTCGCGCCGACGCGGGATCGGGCTGGGCCGCGCGCAGGGAGCCCTCGAGCTGGAGCACCTCGCCGTCGAGCCGCATCGAGTCGATGACGGCCTGCATCGTGTCCACCTCGACCGCGAACTTGCCGGCGCCTGTGGTCGGGATGATCCGGACGCCGTCGATGTTGAGCAGCTCCGGTCGTTGGGCCCGGCCCGGCGCGGTCGCCCTCAGCTGGCGTCCGCGCGAGACACCCGCGGTGCTGACATTGACGCCCAGGCGCCAGGAGCTCTCCTCCCAGACCTGGCTGCCTGGCGCCCGCAGGGTCTCGGCCCGGACCGCCGTGCGGAAGCCGCACCAGTCGTAGTTGTAGGCGCCCTCTCCCGCGGCGGCCGTGACGTCAGGCCGATGGACCCGGTCGACGGGAAGCTCCACGATCCGCCCCGGTTGCTCCTGCCGCAGGGTCAGCTCGATGTTGCTGGAACCGCGCTCCGGTACGTCGAGCAGGCCGATGTATGCCTGACCCTCGATGTGCAGGGTGTCGTCAACCCACCGCACGTCGTCCACCTGGGCGGACGGCCTGAGCTCCTGGTCGAGCCGGTAGACGTGAGCCGG
>JBOGDY010000495.1:0-2040 GCA_050742955.1 Actinomycetes bacterium
CACACCCTGCGCCGCATCCCGCCGACGGCCGAGGCGAGGCCGAAGGCGTTGCCGACGATCTCGCGCCAGAGGATCTCCTTGCTCCCGATGTGCAGCGTGGCGTCGAACAGCCAGTCCAGCAGCTCCACGGCTCAGCCCTCCTCGGTCCGCACGGCCATCAGCCGCTCGATGTATTTCGCCAGCACATCCACCTCGAGGTTGACCGGGTCGCCGGGGACCTTGCGCCCCAGCGTCGTCAGCTCGAGCGTTGTCGGGATCAGGCTCACGGTGAACGTGGCGCCGTCGAGCGCCGCGACCGTAAGCGAGACGCCGTCGACGGTGATCGACCCCTTGGGCACGACGTACCGCGCCAGGTCGGCCGGCAGCTCGATCTGCACGAGCTCCCAGTGCTCCGACGGGGTCCGCGCCACGATCGTGGCGGTCCCGTCGACGTGGCCCTGCACGACGTGTCCGCCGAGCCGGTCCTCGAGCCGCAGCGGCCGCTCGAGGTTGACCCGCGAACCCTCGACGAGCGCACCCAGCGCGCTGCGGTCGAGCGTCTCGCGCATCACGTCGGCGGTGAACGCGCCGTCCGAGGCCTCGACGACGGTGAGGCACACGCCGTTGACCGCGACCGACGCGCCGTGGCGCGCGTCCTCGGTCACCCGGGACCCGCGGATCGTCAGCCGCACGCTGTCGCCGAGGTCGGCGAGCGCGGTCACCTCCCCCAGCTCCTCGACGATGCCGGTGAACACCTCAGGACTCCTTCCGGGCGGCAAGATCGGGGCGGACGGGCCGGGCAGTGACCCGCACGTCGGGCCCGACCCGTCGTACGTCGTCGATGTGCAGGTCGACCGCGTCGGTGAGCGTGGTGATCCCGGTGCCGGACAGCGCGCTCGGCCCGGCACCGAGCAGGGCCGGCGCCAGGTAGGCGACCACCCGGTCCACCAGGCCGGCGCGCAGGAACGCGCCGGCCAGAGTGGGCCCGCCCTCGAGCAGCGCCTGCTGGCGACCGCGGGCGTGCAGCCCGGCGACAAGGGCGCACAGGTCGAGCCGTCCGTCGGTGCCACGTCCCAGCTCGGCGGCCGTGGCCACCCAGGTCTCGGCGGCACGGTCGCGCACCTTCGCGTTGTCGGGGGTCCGGCCCTCGGTGTCCGCGATGACGCGCAGCGGCTGCGGACCCGTCGGCCGCCCGTCGGCGTCGCGGACGGTCAGCTGCGGGTCGTCAGCGAGAACGGTCCCGACGCCGGCGATGATCGCGTCGCAGGCGGCCCTCAGCTCGTGGGCATCGGCCCGCGACTCCGGGCTGGAGATCCAGCGCGACGTGCCGTCGGCCGCGGCCACCCTCCCGTCGAGCGTGGTCGCGACCTTCCACACGACGAACGGCCGACCCAGGCGTACGACGGTGAGCCAGCGCTCGTTGACCCGCTCGGCCTCGTCCGCCAGGACGCCGCCCTCGACATCGACCCCGGCCGCGCACAGCCGGGCCGCGCCTCCGCCGCCCTGCGCGGTCGGGTCGTCGACGGCGTGCACGACCCGGCGGATGCCGGCGTCCAGGATGGCTTCGGTGCACGGACCGGTGCGCCCGGTGTGCGCGCAGGGCTCCAGGGTGACCACCATGGTGCCGCCGCGGGCCCGGTCGCCGGCCGCTCGGAGGGCGACGACCTCGGCGTGCGGGCCACCGGCGCGCTCGTGCCAGCCCTCGCCGACCGGCTCGCCTGCCGGGTCGAGCACGACGGCACCGACGTCGGGGTTGGGCCGGGTGGTCGCCTGTCCGCGGGCGGCAAGCTCGACCGCGCGACGCATCGCCGCGGTCTCGGTCTCGCTGGCCACCCGGTGCTCCCTGTGTCGGGCCCGCTCCGGGGGTCGCCGGCGCCTGACGCGCCGACCGCGGGCCGCGAACGCCGTCCGGCGACCGCGAGCCCGTGCGTGCTGCCTCCCATCCGGACTCTCACCGTCGGTCCCGGAGTTCCACCGGGTCAACCGGCCGATGGCCTCGGCCGGGTCGCGGACTGTCACCGCCGGTTCGGAATTGCACCGACCCCGGAGCACGCGTTGCTG
>JBOGDY010000496.1:0-2040 GCA_050742955.1 Actinomycetes bacterium
CGCCGAGCCGAAGCGGCAGACCGGCACCGGCGCCGTAGCGCTGGTGACGGGTGCACCGCGCCCCGAACGCGCCGCCGCCGAGGTCGTCGTCGTGCGCCGCGGGGACACCCTCTGGGACCTCGCCGCCCGGCACCTCGGACCGGACGCCACAGCTGCGGACGTGGCCGCCGAGTGGCCCCGCTGGCACGCCGCCAACCGCTCGACCATCGGTCCCGACCCCGGCCTGATCACCCCCGGCCAGCGGCTGCACCCGCCCGCGCCCTGACCCACCGGAACCTCTCAGCCACCCCGAGGAGCAGATCGTGTCCACCAGCCTGACGCTGCGGCGCCTTCCCGTGCCGGCCTGCGAGCCGCCCTACGACGACGAGGCGGGTGCCACCGCGTCTGCGCCGTCAGGGGCAGCGCCCCCCGGTTCCGTGCAGGGCACGCTCGCCCTGGCGTTCGTCCTGCCCACAGGCGTCCCCGCCGTGCCGGCGCTGCCTCCGAGCCTGCGCCTCGTCCCGTCGCCTGACGCGCAGGAGCAGCTCGACGAGGACGAGTTCGGCCCGCAGCCCACCGCGCGGGCCGACCTCCCGGAGCCGCGGCCCTGGGCGGGTCGATTCGTGCAGGCGCTGGTCGAGGTCCTCTCGGGGGACCGCCCGGTCAGCCAGCTCGTGCGCTGGACGTCGACCCCCGTGTACGACGCGGTCTCGGCCCGCCTGGCCGCCCGTCCGGTCAGCTGCCCCGGCCCGGCGTCGGGAGAGCCCCGCGCCGTCGTGCGCTCGGTGCACGTCGACGAGCCCGCCGACGGTGTCGCGGAGGTCGCAGCGCTCGTCCGCCGCGGTGTCCGGTGCACCGCCGTCGCCCTGCGGATCGAGGGCCTCGACGGCCGTTGGCAGTGCACGGCGATCGAGCTGGGGTGAGCCGACCTCTCAGCCGGCGCGGACCCGGGGGTCGCCGTGGCAGCGCTTGAACTTCTTGCCCGAGCCGCAGGGGCACGGCGCGTTGCGAGGCACGTCGCCGTAGACGTCGTCGCCCTCGCTGCGTGACTCGGTGGCGACGGGCTCGCCGGTGTCACCGTCGATGGTCGGGGCGGAGTACTGCAGACGGCCCGGTCGGCTGGGGGCGGCCAGCCCCTTGGCGACCACCTCGGTGCGCGGCTGGTCGCCCGCCACGCCCTCCGCCTGCTCGGCCGACTCGTCCACCTGCACCTCCAGGTTGAAGACGTAGCCGACCGACTCCTCCTTGATCGCGTCCATCATCGCGGCGAACATGTCGAAGCCCTCGCGCTGGTACTCCACCAGGGGGTCGCGCTGCGCCATCGCCCGCAGGCCGATGCCCTCCTGCAGGTAGTCCATCTCGTAGAGGTGCTCGCGCCACTTGCGGTCGAGCACTGACAGCACGACGCGGCGCTCGAGCTCGCGCATGACCTCCGCGCCGAGCGACTCTTCGCGTTGGTCGTAGGCAGTCTGGGCGTCGGCCTTCAGCTCCTCGGTGAGGAACTCGGGAGTCAGCCCGGAGCGGTCGCCACCGGAGGCCTCCTCCAGCTCGTCGACCGTGACCGACACCGGGTAGAGGGTCTTCAACGCCGTCCAGAGCCGCTCCAGGTCCCACTCCTCGGCGTAGCCCTCGCTGGTGGCCGCCGTGACGTAGCCCTCGATCACGTCGTCGGTCATGTGCCGCAGCTGCTCGTGCAGGTCCGCGCCCTTCAGCACCCGGCGGCGCTCGTCGTAGATGACCATGCGCTGCCGGTTGAGCACCTCGTCGTACTTGAGGACGTTCTTGCGGATCTCGAAGTTCTGCGCCTCCACCTGGGTCTGGGCGGAGCGGATCGCGTTGCTCACCATCTTCGACTCGATGGGCACGTCCTCGGGGATGTTGAAGCGGGTGAGGAACGACTCGACCATCGCCGCGTTGAACAGCCGCATCAGGTCGTCGCCCAGCGAGAGGTAGAACCGCGACTCGCCGGGGTCGCCCTGCCGGCCCGACCGGCCGCGCAGCTGGTTGTCGATGCGCCGCGACTCGTGTCGCTCGGTCCCCAGCACGTAGAGCCCGCCGAGG
>JBOGDY010000497.1:0-2038 GCA_050742955.1 Actinomycetes bacterium
TGGCGCGGCTCAAGCCGCGGACGGTCGAGGTCCCGGAGGAGCTGCCCGACACGACCCCCGACGGCGAGCCTTTGCCACCGGCCGGCGCGGAGATCCCGTCCGAGGGGGTCGCCACATCGGTGACCGTGGGGGCGGATGGCTACTACTACGTCGGAGAGCTGCGCGGCTTCCCGGCCACACCCGGCACATCGCAGGTGTGGCGGATCGCCCCGGACTCAGTCGACGCGGTGTGCGACCCGGAGAACCCGAATGAGGGAGCGTGCCAGCGGTACGCCGACGGGTTCACGTCCATCGTGGACCTGGCCGCGGGGTCGGACGGCAGCATCTACGTGACCGAGCTCGTGCAGCAGAGCTGGCTGCAGTGGGAGTTCGGGCTGGTCGACCCGCCGGTCGGCGGACTGTTCCGCATCTCCGCGGACAAGGACGTCACCGAGCTGGTTGCCGGAGAGCTGATCCTGCCGGGAGGCGTCGCCGTCGACCACAACGACAAGGTCTATGTCGCCGGGCCGGTGTTCGGCCCCGGTGCGGTGTCGCTGGTCACCCACTCGCACGACGACTAGGAGCACCGGCCCGTTCCACACCTGGTCTCGCGCGCGACCAGGTGTGGAACGGGCACCTCCATAGACTGCGCGGATGCCCGCCCCATCCGTCCCGTTTCGCGTGCTCTTCGTGTGCACGGGGAACATCTGCCGCTCTCCGCTGGCAGAGCGGCTGCTGCGTGCGCAGCTGGCCGAGAGGCTGGCGGGCGACGCTGAGCAGATCGAGGTCACCAGCGCCGGAGCGCGGGCGCTGGTCGACGAGCCGATGGACCCGGACTCGGCCGCGGCCCTGACCGAGCTCGGCGGCGACCCCGAGGGCTTCCGGGCCCGGATGCTCGACGCCGACCTGATCAAGCGTTCCGACCTGGTGCTGGGCGTGACCCGCAAGCACCGTGCGACCGTGGCCCGGCTCGACCCCGCGTCGGTCAAGCGGGCGTTCACGCTGCGCGAGTTCGCCCGGCTGGCCAGGGTGATCGACCCGGCCGAACTGCCCGGGGAGAGCGCCCGGGAGCGGCTCACCGCCGCGGTGACCGAGGCCGCCGTCAACCGCGGCATGATGCGCGCGGCCCAGCACGGCGACGACGACGTCCGCGACCCCTTCGGCGGTACGTCGGCGGAACACCGCGAGGCGGGGGCAAGGATCGCCGAGGCGATGCCCTACGTCGCCGACCTGCTCGCGCTCGGCGCCCACCCCCACCCCCACCCCTCTTCCCGGGTTGATCATGCGCAAGTGGTCGGCTCTGCCGGTGCTGCCCGACCACTTGCGCATGATCAACGGGGAGAGGAGGGCGAGGGAGGTGCGGGTGACAGTGCTGCCCGACCACTTGCGCATGATCAGCCCGGAGGTGAGGGGGGAAATCGCCTGGTCAGGGAGGCGGACGACCCTCCCCGACCACTTGCGCATGATCAACGCAGAAGTTCACGTTCACATTCACGTTCACGAGCGTGGCGGACTGCCCTCGTCATCGTCGGGGTGTTGGTGGGAGCGGCGCTGTGGTTGGGGTGGCAGGGGGTTACGGCGAAGCGGAACCTGGAGGCGGCCCGGCCGCTGGTGTCCGAGATCAAGGCGGCGGTGCTGGCCGGCGACACCGACACGGCACAAACCAAACTCGACGACCTGCAGGGCCACACCGGCAAGGCCCGCGGCGCAGCGGACAGCAGGACCTGGTCCGCCGGCACCCACCTCCCCTGGGTAGGCGACGACCTCACCGCCGTCCGCGCCGTCGCGCGAGTCGTCGACGACGCGGCCCGCGACATCGCACCCGGCCTGGTCGACGTGGGCGCCACGATGCGGCCGGAGACGCTGCTGGTCAGCGGCAACCAGGTCGACGTCGAGCCCCTTGCGGTCGCCCGGCCCGAGCTCGAAAAGGCAGCCGCCCGGAGCAAGCGGCTGCAGGCCCGGGTCAAAACCATCGACGGCACGACCGCGGCGCAACCGGTCAAGACGGCGCTCACCGACGTACGGGCTCAGGTGGAGGAGCTGGCACAAACAACCGACA
>JBOGDY010000498.1:0-2037 GCA_050742955.1 Actinomycetes bacterium
CCTCGATCGGGTCCTCGATCGTGACCGCGTGGACCTCGCGGTTGTTGTTGATGTGGTCGATCATCCCCGCGAGGGTGGTGGTCTTGCCGGACCCGGTCGGCCCGGTGACCAGCACCAGGCCGCGAGGTTCCATCGCCAGCGCGCTCAGCACGGGGGGCAGGCCGAGCTCGTCCAGCGGGATCGCGCCCACGCTGACCCGGCGGAAGACCATGCCGGCCGAGCCGCGGGAGCGGAACGCATTGACCCGGAACCGGCCGAGGCCGGGCACCGAGTAGGCGAAGTCGGCCTCGTTGGTCCGCCCGAACTCCTCGATGAGGTCGTCGCGGAGCACCTCGGTGACCATGTGCTCCGTGTCGGCGGGCGTGAGGTTGGCGGCCTGCAGCTTGCGCAGCCGTCCGTCGATCCGTACCCGTGGCGGGGAACCCACCTTGATGTGCAGGTCCGACCCTCCGACCTCGCCCAGGGCGCGGAGGAAAGGCACTACAGACTGAAGCTCCGATCCACTCACATGGGCTTTTTCGGGCCCTGCCCCGGCAACCTTGAGGGAAAAGGTGGGGGCTCTCGCGACCGGGTCGCGGGTCAGCCGATGACGGCGATGACGTCGCCCTCCTGGACGACGTCTCCTTCGGAGACGTGCAAGCCGGTGACCGTCCCGGTGTACTCGGAGATGATCGGGATCTCCATCTTCATCGACTCGAGGATGACCAGCGTGTCCCCGTCGCTGACCGCATCGCCCTCGGCCACGACGACCTTCCAGACGTTCGCGACCATCTCGGCACGGATCTCGTCGGCCACCAGCACTCCTCTCACGCCGCTGCCTGCGCTCCCACCCGCCGTGGCATCCAACCACAGGCGGTCAGCCGTCGGGTCAGCCCCGCATCCGGGCGACGATCCCGGTGTCGTAGTCGCCGGAGACGAAACCCGGGTCGTCCAGCAGCTCGGCGAAGAAGGGCAGGTTGCACTTGGGCCCTTCGACCTTGAACTCGGCCACCGCCTGACGGGCCCGAGACAGGGCCTGTCGGCGGTCGGCACCGTGCACGACCAGTTTGGCCATGAGGGAGTCGTAGTGCGGGGTCACGGCGTTGCCGGTCGCGTAGCCCGCGTCCACACGGACTCCCTCGCCCGTGGGCTCCTCCCAGACAGTGATCGTCCCGGGGCCCGGGAGGAAGCGCGTGGGGTCCTCCGCGTTGATGCGCAGCTCGAGCGCGTGCCCGTGCTGCGGGACGGCGTCGGGGTCGAAGGTGACCGGCTTCCCCGCTGCGATGAGCAGCTGCTGCTCGACCAGGTCGATGCCCGTCACCATCTCGGTGACGGGGTGCTCGACCTGCAAGCGGGTGTTCATCTCGAGGAAGACGAACTCCCCCGTGTCGCGGTCGACGAGGCACTCGACGGTGCCGGCGTTGCGGTAGCCGACGGCCTCACCCGCCTGCACCGCCGCGGCCAGCATCCGTTCGCGCAGCGCGGGCTCCACGCCGGGCGAAGGGGTCTCCTCGGCGACCTTCTGGTTGCGCCGCTGCACGGAGCAGTCGCGCTCACCGAGGGCCACCACCCGACCGTCCGTCAGACCGAGGATCTGGACCTCGACGTGCCGCACCCGGGGAAAGAAGCGTTCCAGCAGCACTGACGGGTCGCCGAACGTCCGCTCCGCGAAGGACCGCACCCGGTCGTAGTCGTCGGCGAGACGTTCGGGGTCATCGACAACGGCCATGCCCATGCCGCCACCGCCCGCGGCAGCCTTGAGCATCACCGGAAACCCGATCTCCCGGGCCGCGGCCACCGCGGCCGCAGTGTCGGCCAGCGGGGCCTCCGTGCCACGGGAAACGGGCACTCCGGCGGACGCCACCAGGTTGCGGGCCCGGATCTTGTCGCCCATCTGCTCGATCGCCTCGGGGGACGGCCCGACCCACACGAGGCCCGCACCCTCGACCTGGCGCGCGAAGGACGCGTCCTCGGCCAGGAAGCCGTAGCCGGGGTGGATGGCCCCGGCCCGTGACTGGCGCGCCGCCTCGAGCAGGACGTCGGCGGCCCGGTAGCTCT
>JBOGDY010000499.1:0-2030 GCA_050742955.1 Actinomycetes bacterium
ACCTTCCCCGCGCCGGCGTAGTGCGCGTCGCGCAGGTGCGGAGGCACCGGACCGGCCAGGCCACGCCGCACGTCGGCGAGCGCTTCGTCGACCGCCGCGATCACCGCGTTGGACTTGGGCGCCAGCGCCAGGTGGATGACTGCCTGCGCCAGGTTGATCCGCGCCTCGGGCATGCCGATCAGGGCCACCGCCTCGGCCGCTGCCACCGCGACGGGCAGCGCGGTGGGGTCGGCCAGCCCGACGTCCTCGGAGGCGAGGATCACCAGGCGGCGGGCGATGAACCGCGGGTCCTCCCCGGCCTCGATCATCCGGGCCAGGTAGTGCAGAGCCGCGTCGACGTCGGAGCCGCGCATCGACTTGATGAAGGCGCTGTTCACGTCGTAGTGCTGGTCGCCGTCGCGGTCGTAGCGCAGCGCCGCCCGGTCGACGGCGGCCTCCAGGGTGCCGACCTCGAGCACGTCCTGCCCGAGGGCCAACGCTGCGCCCGCACCAGCCTCGAGCGCGGTCAGTGCGCGCCTCGCGTCTCCCCCGGCGACCCGCAGCAGGTGGGCCATCGCCTTGTCGGAGACGGTGACCACGCCGTCGAGCCCCTGCGGGTCGTCAACAGCACGGCGTACGACGGTGGCAACCCCGTCGTCGTCCAGCGGAGCGAGCGTCAGCAGCAGCGAACGGGACAGCAGCGGGGAGACGACCGAGAAGTACGGGTTCTCGGTGGTGGCGGCCACCAGCGTCACCCAGCGGTTCTCCACGGCCGGCAGCAGCGCGTCCTGCTGGGTCTTGGAGAAGCGGTGGACCTCGTCGATGAACAGCACCGTCTCGCGCCCGGACATGCCCGTCCGGCGGCGGGCCGCCTCGATGACGGCGCGCACCTCCTTGACGCCGGCGTTGACCGCGGACAGCTCGACGAACTCCCGCCCGGTTGCGGTCGACACCAGGTAGGCCAGGGTCGTCTTGCCCGTGCCGGGCGGTCCCCAGAGGAGCACCGACGCGGGACCGGCGACGCCACCCTCGCCCTCGACGAGGCGGCGGAGCGGTGACCCGGCGACCAGCAGGTGGTCCTGCCCCAGCACGTCGTCGAGGGTCCGCGGACGCATCCGAACCGCCAGCGGAGCGGTCGCGGCGCTGGCGTCGTCCGCCGCCGCCTCGAACAGGTCCACGCCTCAGACCGTAACCGAGCGCACCGACGACCGCGTGTCTGCGCGACCTCGCACAATGGCCTGGTGACGTCCGACCGGCAGGCAGCCACCGCACCGGCACCGTTGGCCGGGGTGGCCGAGCTCCTGGCGGCCAGTGGCGGTGACGACTACGTGCGGGCCGTCGCCGACCCGGCCCGCACCCGCGAGGGATGGCTGCACCCCGCAGGCGCCGTCGGGTGGGTGATGCGGTCACGGCACGCTCCGGGGCGACTGGCGCTGGTGACGGTCGGCCCGGCCGTCTCGGCCGCCGACCTGCTCCGCTGGGTCGTCGAGGAGGCCCGAGTCGACGTCGGTTCGGTGACCCTGCCCCGCGGTGGCGTGGAGCACCTGCCGACGCGGTTCCGCGTGGCGCCGGCCAACCAGTGGGAGTTCTTCCGCACCCGCGCGGCGCCTCCCCCGCAACCCGCCGAGCACGAGGTCGGCTGGCTCGAGGAGGCAGTCGACGGCCCCGAGATCCTCGAGCTGCTGGAGCGGTGGAGTCCCCGCCACGACGCCGAGCCCGGCCAGCCCCACGTCCGTCGCTGGTGCGGCCTGCGCGGCACCGACGGCCGGCTCGTCGCCGTCGGTGCGCACACCGAGCACCAGCCCGGCGTACCGTTCCTCGCCTCGATCGTGACGCGCGCGGACCACCGGGGCCGCGGCTACGGCGCGGCCGTCACCGCCTGGATCACCCGGGCGCTGCTGGCCGAGCGCACCGGCTGGGTGACGCTGGGCATGTACAGCGACAACGACGGCGCCCGCCGCGTCTACCAGCGGCTCGGCTTCGACTGCGACCACCTGTTCACCAGCGGCCGGCTGACCGTGACGTCCCGCTCCCCCGGCTGACCTGCGCCC
>JBOGDY010000500.1:0-2029 GCA_050742955.1 Actinomycetes bacterium
CCGGCCTGGTCTCACCCGAGCGCACTGTCGCCGCGCACCTGACCCTGGCCGGTCGCGCCGGCGCGGACCTCCGCCACCGCGAGCAGGTCACGACCTGGGAGGCGACCGGTGCGGGTGTTCGGGTGGTGACCGGTCGGGACACCTACCGCGCGGGCGCGCTGGTGCTGGCGCCCGGCCGGTGGGCGCCCGAGCTGCTGGACGGGATGCACCTCCCGCTGCGCGTCGAGCGGCGGGTCATGCACTGGTACGACGTGGCCGAGCCCGGTCGCGGCGACCCCGATGCGATGCCGGCCTGGGTGTGGGACCACCCCGGCGGCGTTACGCCCTACGCCGCTCCGGACGTCGGTCGCGGGCTCAAGCTGGGCGTGCACCGCAGCAGCCACCGTCCTGCCGACGCGTGGACCGCCGAGGAGCTGGCCGGGCTGGTCGCACCACTGCTGCCCGGCCTGGCCGGTCGGGCGTCGGCGTCGGCGCCGTGCTGGTACACGCTGACCCCCGACGAGCACTTCGTGGTCGGGCGCCACCCGGCGTACGACCGCGTCTTTCTCGCCTGCGGCTTCTCCGGCCACGGGTTCAAGTTCACGCCGGTCATCGGCGAGGCGCTCGCCGACCTGGTCGCCGACGGCACGACGTCGCTGCCGCTGGACCTGTTCGACCCGGCCCGCTTCGCGTCGTGAGGCTGTTCCTCGCGCTGGACCCGCCGCGGGAGGCTGTCGATCACGTGGTGGCGGCGCTCGGCCCGCTGCGGGAGGCGCACCCGTCGCTGCGCTGGGTGGACGCGGACCGGTGGCACCTCACGCTGGCCTTCTACGGCGAGGTCCCCGACGACCGGGTCGACCGGCTGCGCCGGCGGATCGGCCGGCAGGTCGGCGCGCAGCCGGCGCTGGACCTGTCGTTCGCCGGCGCCGGGCGGTTCGGGCACCGGGTTCTGTGGGTGGGGGTCGGCGGTCCCGGCGTCGACGCGCTGCGGCGCCTCGGGCGGCGGGTGAGCGTCGAGGACAAGCCCTACCGGCCGCACCTGACGGTGGCCAGGGTGCGGGAGCGGGCCGACCTGGCGCCCGTGGTCGAGGGCCTGCGCGGCTACGAGGGTCCGCCCTGGCGTGCCGGGGCGGTGCACCTGGTGCGGTCGTTCCTCGGGCCGCGGCCCCGCTACGAGGACGTGGGCAGCTGGCCGCTCACCGACCGACACTAAGGTCGGGCCCCGTGGACCCGAGGACCCGCCGCTGGGTAGTGCTGGGCGCCCTCGCCGCCCTCGTGGTCGTCGTCCTCCTCGGCGCCCTCCTCTAGCCTTCCTACTGCGTTGATCATGCGCAAGTGGTCAGGGGCGAGCATCGCCGCAGGTCAGGCCCCCCGATCCCCGCCATTGATCATGCGCAAGTGGTCGCGACCACTTGCGCATGATCAACTTCTGTATTGCCTTGTTGCGGCCCTGGGGCTACCAGGCGTAGGCCTCGGGGGCGGTGCCGCCGGGACCGGGGAAGATCTCGTCGAGCCGGGTCAGGGCCTTGTCGTCAAGGGTGACCTCGAGCGCCCGCAGCGACCCGTCGAGCTGCTCGATGGTGCGCGGCCCGATGATCGGCGCGGTCACCGCCGGCTGGGCGAGCAGCCACGCGATGCCGACGTCGGCGGGCTCCTCGCCGAGGTCCTCGCAGAACGCCTCGTAGGCCTCGACCTTGTCGTAGCTGGCCTCGAGCGCGTCGGCCGCGCGCCCCGTCGTACGCCGCTTGCCCTCGCGCTCCTTGCGCAGCACCCCCGCCAGCAGTCCGCCGTGCAGCGGAGACCACGGGATCACCCCGACCCCGTAGTCCGCGCAGGCCGGCAGCACCTCGAGCTCCACGTCACGGGTCAGCAGGTTGTAGATCGACTGCTCGCTCACGAGGCCGGTCCCACCCCGGCGCCGGGCGGCCTCCATGCCCTTGGCGATGTGCCAGCCGGCGTGGTTCGACGAGCCGACGTAGAGCACCTTGCCCTGGGTGCGCAGGATGTCGAACGCCTCCCAGATCTCGTCCCACGGCGTCGCCCGGTCGAC
>JBOGDY010000501.1:0-2026 GCA_050742955.1 Actinomycetes bacterium
GTCTACGCCCGCGGCAGGCTGTGGGTGACCGAGGTCTTCCGCGACCCGCGCTAGCAGAGCTCGGGCTCCTGCGCCGGGAGGCCGGCCACCCGCGCCACCCGCCGGCGCCCGCAGTCTGGACCCACGTCGCCGGTCACCTGGCATTCAGCCGGGCTTCAGCAACCCGGGCGCACGATGACGGCATGACGGTGCATGGCACGCACCTTTGGCCACGGCCCGAGCGAGGGCGGCTGGCCCTCCGGGTGGGCGTTCTCTGGGGGCTCGCCGTAGTCATGGTCGCCTCGGGTGGCCCGGGATCGACCGCCAGTCCCGTCGTTCTGGCCGCCCTGCTGCTCGGCGCCCGGGCCTGGAGCCGGCATCCCTTCTACGTACCGTGGCACCGCGGACTAGTACCCGACCTGCACCATGCGTCCGCCAGGTCCGGCGGACCACTCATCCCACGAGGCCGACCCACGGGCGCATGGCGAGTGGCACTGGGTGCCGCAGCGGTCGCGGTCGTGGCCGGACTCACCGGTGGCGCTGCGGCCCTCGCGGCCGACGAGCCCGATGACGGGGTCGTCACCGGAGCCCAGGCGTCTGAAGCGAAAGCCGCCGCGACCGCGGCGGTCGGCGGCCGGGCCGGGATCGTTGAGCGTGACCAGGACGACGGCGCGGCCCACGAGGTGGAGGTGACCCGAACCGACGGAACCACGGTGGAGGTCCGGCTGGCCGCTGACTACGTCGTCGTGGCCATCGAGAGTGACTCCGACGCGGGGGGCGGAGGTGAGGACTAAGGACTAGGACAGACGTACCGCACGCGGCTCCGGGCCGTGTGCCAGCGCGCAGCTGCGCACTGGTCGCAGACCCGGGTCGCCCTAGCCTCATGACCACCGCCGGCTGGGGCGCTTAGTCCTGTCCGCCCACTCCCGGGAGGCCGGACGGGGCGGTGGTCGACGCCTGCCGTGCACCCCATGATCCTTGTAGCGGCTGCTCAGACCGCGGGGAACAGGGGGCAGGCAAATGATGCGATGGATCGTGCGGTCCAGCTTGACGTTCCGGCTGCTCGTGCTGTCCGTGGCCGCGGGGCTGATGCTCTTCGGCCTCTTCCGGCTGCCCGACGCCAGCGTGGACACGCTGCCCGAGTTCACGCCGCCCACCGTGGAGATCCAGACGGAGGCGCTGGGGCTCTCCGCGGCCGAGGTGGAGCAGTTGATCACCGTGCCGCTCGAGGCCGACCTGCTCAACGGTGTGGCCTTCCTCGACGACATCCGGTCCGAGTCGGTGCCCGGCCTTTCGTCCATCGAGCTGATCTTCGAGCCCGGCACCGACATCCTCGAGGCGCGACAGGTCGTGGCCGAGCGGATGACGCAGGCCCATGCCCTTCCGCACGTCTCCAAGGCGCCCGCGATGCTGCAGCCGCTGTCGTCGACGAGCCGGGTCGTGATGGCAGGGATCTCCTCTGACGACATGTCCCTCATCGACATGTCCGTGCTCGCCCAGTGGAAGATCAAGCCTCGGCTCCTGGGCGTCAAGGGCGTCGCCAACGTGGCCATCTGGGGCCAGCGGGACCGGCAGCTGCAGGTGCAGGTCGACCCCGCGAAGCTGCGGGAGAACGGCGTGACGCTGACCCAGGTCATGAAGACGAGCGGCAACGCGCTGTGGTGGTCACCGCTGAGCTTCGTCGAGGCATCGACGCCCGGCACCGGCGGGTTCATCGACACCCCCAACCAACGGCTGGGTGTCCAGCACATCTCGCCGATCAAGACGGCCGACGACCTGGCAGCCGTCACGGTCGAGGACACCGAGGGCCGGCGTCTGCGTCTCGGTGACGTGGCCACGGTCGTGGAGGACCACCAGCCGCTCATCGGCGACGCCGTCGGCGGCGACAGCTCCGGCCTCATGCTCGTCGTGGAGAAGTTCCCCGGTGCCAGCACGACACAGGTCACCCGCGACGTCGAGGCGGCCCTCGATGCGATGAAGCCGGGTCTTCCCGGGGTCACGGTCGACACGAGCATCTACCGGCCGGCGAGCTTCGTCGACTCCGCGC
>JBOGDY010000502.1:0-2022 GCA_050742955.1 Actinomycetes bacterium
GTCGGTCACAACCGGCCCCCGAGAAAGGTCACAGCGTCACCCGGAGGTACTTCTCCACCAGGCCCGACAGCTCGTCCGTCGAGGAGATTTCCCCGACTTTCCGTCCGGCAACCCGCCCCTCGGCGGTTACGAAGAGGGTCTGCGGCGGCGCGTAGGCGTCCAGGGCGCGCACGACCCGGTCGCCGTCCTCGTCATGGACGGACGGGAACGGCACCCCGAAGTCCACCTCCGAGCGCAGGGCGTAGCCACGGGGGGCCTTGTAGTGGACGCCGAGGAAGCGCAGCCGGTCGCCGGCCCGCTCCTGCACCTGCGCGAACAGTGGCATCTCGCGGTCGCAGTTGGTGCACCATGCGGCCCACACGTTCAGCACCGTCGGGGTGCCCCGCAAGTCGGAGAGCCGCACGGCCGGTCCCTCGCCGAGGCAGTCCAGCCGCAGCGGTGGCAGTCCGTCCTCGCGGGGCGCGACCCGTGGCAGCTCGGGGCACGGTGGCACGGACCGGGCGCTTGAGCCCGCCGCACCGCCGGTGTCGGCGGCCGCGTCCGGCGCACCACCTCCGCCGCTCGCGCCACCGCCGCTGCTCGAGCCGCCGCACCCCGCGAGCAGGGCAGCGGCGAGCAGGCAGGTCGCGGCCCGTCGGCTCACGACGAGACCGCCACCTGCGCGGGCGACTTCACCAGCTTGGCGGCCTTGGCCGGGTCGAGCTCACCCTCGCCGAACGACGGGCACAGCCGCGCCAGCGGGCAGGCACCGCAGGCCGGCCGCCGCGAGTGGCAGACCCGGCGGCCATGCCAGATGAGGCGGTGGCTGAGCATCGTCCACTCACGCTTGGGGAACAGCGCCCCGACCTCGGTCTCGACCTTGTCGGCGTCGGCCTCGGCGGTCCAGCCGAAGCGCCGGGACAGCCGGCCGAAGTGGGTGTCGACGGTGATCCCGGGCACGTCGAACGCGTTGCCCAGCACGACGTTGGCGGTCTTGCGGCCGACACCGGGCAGGGTGACCAGGTCCTTCAGCCGGCCCGGCACCCGCCCGTCGTAGCGCTCCACGAGCGCCGTTCCCAGGCCGATCAGCGAGTTGGTCTTGGCGCGGAAGAACCCGGTGGACTCGATCATCGCCTCGAGCTCGGCGCGGTCGGCGCCCGCGTAGCCGGCCGCGGTGGGGTACTTCGCGAACACCGCCGGGGTCACCATGTTGACCCGCGCGTCGGTGCACTGGGCGGACAGGATGGTGGCGACCAGGAGCTCGAGGGGGTTGGTGAAGTCGAGCTCGCAGTGGGCGTCCGGGTAGGTCTCGGCGAGCACCCGGTTGATCCGGCGGGCCCGGCGGGTGCGGGCGAGTGCCGACTCGGGCCCCGACACGGACCCCGACCCTGGCTCTGCGCTCGGCACGGGCGTCAGCCTACGGTCCCGGTCCGACCCTCGACCGTACGGGTGACGACGTCTCAAGCCCCCGCCCACCACCGACGATCACGCAGTGTGATCGCAGGGAGGTTTGCGTCGTGATCAGGACGCATGACCAGGGCTCGCGCCGGGCGGCGGGTGCCGCCGGGCCGAGAACGCGGCCCGAGGCCCGTCGGGCTCCCGAGCTGGCCCACCTCACCCTCGACGAGCTGCGCACCTACCGGCAGGAACTGCTCGTCGAGGAGACGCGGGTGTCCTACTGGCGGCGCATCGTGCAGGCCCGGCTGGACCTGGTCATCGGCGCCGACGACGCGGACGGCCTGGGCCGCCTCGGCGGGGTGCTCACCGACCACGCGGCCTCGAGCCGGCGACTGGCGCTCCTGCCGGTCACCGAGCCGGGTGGCCGGCCCCCGCTGCCGGACCTCGCGGTCCTGTGGGAGGCCGGTTCCGGAGGGGGCGACGACGATGCGGCCGACGCCGCCATGAACAAGCTGGCCGGCGCCGAGCACGAGCTGTCCACCTACCGGCGGTCGCTGCACCAGCGGCTGGACGCCGCAACCGGCGAGCTGATCGCGCGCTACCGCGAGAAGCCGGCCCTGGCCCTCACCGCCCTTCCCGGCGGGT
>JBOGDY010000503.1:0-2019 GCA_050742955.1 Actinomycetes bacterium
GCTCGGCCCGCAGGACCTGGTCCCAGGGTGCGCCGCGCAGCCTGGCCACCACCTCCCCCAACAGGGCGTAGCCGACGTTCGAGTAGTGGAAGCGCCGGCCCGGCCGGGTCAGCCGCGCGTCGGCGCCCAGCGAGGAGGCCACCAGCTCGGCGTAGGTGCCGCCGGCCGTGCGCTCCCACCACGGCCCGGCGGTCTCGGCCCGGAGGCCGGATGCGTGGGCGAGCAGTGCCCCGATCGTGGCGCTGCCCACCGGCGTGCCGGGCAGGTGCCGCTCGAGCGGGTCCTCGAGGTCGAGCTCGCCGTCGTCGCGCAGCGCCATCACGAGGACCGCGGCGAACGTCTTCGTGATCGAGCCGCAGCGGTACTGCACGTCGGCGTCCGGGACCGCCCCATGCACCAGCCCCGCGCCGCCGGTCCAGGCGAGCTCCCCGGACCGGAACACCCCCGCCACCAGCGACGGCAGCCGCCGCTGCGACTGCTCGCGGGCCACCCTCGCCGCCAGCAAGCGGGTGGTGGCCGCGGACAGGACGGTCACCTGCCGCACCCGGTCACGCCGTCACCCGGACACCTCGACCGCGGCGAGGTTGCGCTTGCCGCGCCGCAGGACCAGCCACCGGCCGTGCAGGAGGTCGGCGGGGACGGGGACGTAGGCCTGGTCGGTGACCCGCCGGTTGTTCAGGTAGGCCCCGCCCTCGGCGACCGCCCGGCGGGCGGCGGACCGGCTGGCGCTCAGGGACGTCGAGGCGAGCAGCTCGACCAGCGGCGGCAGCGCCCCGGCCGGCACGGCGGCCCGCGGCAGCTCCGACAGAGCGGCCGCCAGCGTCGGCTCGTCGATGTCCTCGAGCGAGCCCCGGCCGAACAGCGCCTGGCTGGCGGCCACGACGTTGGCCCGCTCGTCCGGGCCGTGCACGAGCCCGGTCAGCTCGTCAGCCAGCGCCCGCTGCGCCTCCCGGGCCGCGGGCCGCTCAGCGACGGCCTTCTCCAGCGCCTCGATCTCCTCGCGGGACCGGAACGAGAACACCTTGAGGTAGCCCACCACGTCGCGGTCGTCGGCGTTCACCCAGTACTGGAAGAATGCGTAGGGCGAGGTCATCTCCGGGTCCAGCCACACGCTGCCGGACGCGGTCTTGCCGAACTTCGTGCCGTCGGCCTTGGTGAGCAGCGGGGTGGTCAGTGCGTGCACCGACTCCCCCGTCGCCCGGCGGACCAGGTCGACACCCGCGGTGATGTTGCCCCACTGGTCGCTCCCGCCGGTCTGCAGCGTGCATCCGTGCCGGCGGAACAGCTCGAGGTAGTCGTTGGCCTGCAGCACCTGGTAGCTGAACTCGGTGTAGCTGATGCCGCCTCCCGCCAGGCGGGCGCTGACCGACTCCTTGTCCAGCATTCGGTTGACGCTGAAGTGCTTGCCGATGTCGCGCAGCCACGCGATGGCGGACAGCTGGGACGTCCAGTCCAGGTTGTTGACCATCGTGGCGGCGGCGGGTCCCTCGAAGTCGATGAAGCGTGCCACCTGCGTCCGGATGCGGTCGGCCCACTCCGCCACCACTTCGGTGTCGTTGAGCGACCGCTCGGCGGTCTTCCCGCTCGGGTCGCCGATCAGCCCGGTTGCCCCGCCGATGAGGGCGAGGGGGCGATGCCCCGCCTCCTGGAGGCGTCGCGCCGTGACCCACTGGACGAGGTTCCCGGCGTGCATGCTCGGTGCGGTCGGGTCCACGCCGCTGTAGAAGGTCACCGGGCCCGCGTCCAGCGTCGCGCGCAGGGCGTCGAGGTCGGTGCTCTGGGCGATCAGGCCGCGCCATTGCAGGTCGTCGAGAAGCTCGGTGGCGGAGGTCACGACGACAGCCTGCCGGATGCGGCGCCCGGGCGACGACGCGCCACAGCGGGACGGTAGGTCGAGACCGTGCGCTCGCCGTCCAGCCAGAACCGCCACTGGTGGCCGGCCCCGTCGCCGGCGACCCCGACCCGCGGCCCGGAGCGGACCGCGGCCGGTCGCGGGGCGCCGGGCAGCACGCGCAGCGC
>JBOGDY010000504.1:0-2016 GCA_050742955.1 Actinomycetes bacterium
GTACGACGGTGCCGCGACCGGTCCGGTCCCGGTCGTGCAGCGCCGCCACCACCCCGTAGGCGCCGTACATCCCGGCCAGCAGGTCGCCGATCGGGACACCGACCCGCATCGGCTCGTCCGGCCCGGTTCCGGTCAGCGACATCAGGCCGGCCTCGCCCTGCGCGATCTGGTCGTAGCCGGCCCGGCCACCCTCCGGCCCGTCGTGGCCGAAGCCGGAGATGGACAGCACCACCAGCCGCGGGTTCAGCTCACGCAGCCGCTCCGTCGAGAAGCCGAGCCGGTCCAGGACGCCGGTGCGGAAGTTCTCGACCAGCACGTCGGCCTGCCGCACCAGGCGCGTCAGCAGGGCCTTGCCGTCGTCGGACTTCAGGTCCGAGGTCACCGACTCCTTGTTGCGGTTGCAGGAGAAGAAGTAGGTGGACTCGGGGGCGTCGGCAGGCCCGACGAAGGGGGGCCCCCAGCCGCGGCTGTCGTCACCGCCCTGCGGGTTCTCGACCTTGATGACGCGGGCGCCGAGGTCGCCCAGCATCATCGCGGCGTGCGGCCCGGCAAGGGCGCGGGACAGGTCTACGACGAGGGTTCCGTCGAGTGGTCCGGACATGGCACGACAGCGTAGGCGGACCGGTCGTGAAGGGTCTTGTGAGGCCCGCGTGACGGTGGAACAGTGACGTGAAGTGACCAAGTCGTGGGCCGCCGCGTGACGGGCGGCACGGGGTCCGAGGCGGGGCTGGTGTGGCCTATGCACGGGTGCGAACCGCGGAACTTCGTCAAGCCCTGCCTGCTGCTGCTCCTCCTCGACGGGCCGGCCCACGGCTACGAGCTGATCGGGCGGCTGCGGCCGTTCGGGGTGCCCGACGGCGACCCCGGCCACATCTACCGCACGCTGCGCTCGTTGGAGGAGGCATCGCTGGTCCGGTCGACCTGGGAGCCGTCCAGCTCGGGGCCGAGCCGGCGGGTCTACCGGCTCACCCGGCTCGGTCGGCGCCACCTGGCCGAGTCGGTGCCCGAGCTCGAGCACGTGCAGCGGGTCATCGGCCGCTACCTGCGCGAGTACGCCGCGCACACGGCCGGGCCGTGGGTCCGCGAGGTCGAGTCGGGCGAACCGGAACGGGTGGCACCGCGGCGGGTGGCCCGATGACCGTCACCGCCGAGGCCGCCCACACGGCGTTCGCCCTGCGGGTCGGGCCGGGCGAAGCACTTGCCGCGCAGTCCGCGGCGCTGGCCGGCGCCTGCCGCGACATGGCACTCCGGTTCCACCGGGGCGGCAAGATGATCGTGTTCGGCAACGGCGGCGGTGCCACCGACGCCCAGCACCTGTCGGTGGAGTTCGTGCACCCGGTGATCGTCGGCAAGCGGGCCCTGCCCGCGGTCTCCCTGACCGGTGACGTCGCCACGCTCACCGGCATCGCCCGCACCGACGGGTTCGCGGACACCTTCGCCCGCCAGCTGTCACTGCTCGGCGACCCGGCCGACATCGCGCTCGGCCTCTCGGCGGACGGCCGTTGCGACAACGTGGCCCGGGCGTTCGAGGAGGCGCACCAGCGCGGCCTGCTGACGGTCGCACTGGCCGGCGGCGACGGCGGCCCGCTCGCCGGTGCCCCATGGGTGGACCACCTGGTGGTGGCACCCAGCGACGACCCGTTGCTGGTGAAGGAGATGCACGTGACGGCCTACCACGTGCTGTGGGAGCTCGTGCACGTCTTCCTCGAACAGCCCGGCGTCCTCGGTCCCGAGGTGATCACATGACTGACGAGACCAGGGTCACCGAGTGCCATGACGACGTGTGCATCACCTGCTCGGACGTCGCGGTGCCGGTGCGGGTGGTGGCGCTGCTGCCCGGCGGCCTGGCCAGCGTGGACACCGGGCAGGGTGTGGAGGAGGTCAGCGTGGCCCTCGTCGACGCGTTGGCCGGAGACGTCGTGCTCGTGCACGCCAAGGAGGCGATCGCCGTGGTCCCCGAGGAGGCGCCGTGACCGGGGACCGGGGTCGGGGCGGGGTCGAGACGCTCTACCCCTT
>JBOGDY010000505.1:0-2016 GCA_050742955.1 Actinomycetes bacterium
TGCCAGGTCCGGTCGAGGCGCCCGCGACCCGACGTCTGGTGCTCGGCGACCACGACCAGGCCCTCGGGGGCCCCCGACCGTGCGGCCGCCGCGACGTCGGCGTTCGTGGACGCCGTGCGGTCCGTGACCCGGATCTCGGCCCACAAGGTGCCGGGCGTGACCAGGGCCCGGCGCAGCGCGCCCGCGGAGAGCGGTGGGCGGTCGAGGTCGGTGAAGGGGCTGGTCACGCCTCACTACGCTACGTCCCATGACGGCTCACGCGGACATGCCGGGCACCGAGATCTCCCCCGACGTCGACATCCACACGACGGCGGGCAAGCTGGCCGACCTGCACCGGCGCAACGACGAGGCGGTCCACGCCGGCTCGGCCCGGGGGGTGGAGAAGCAGCACGCCAAGGGCAAGATGACCGCCCGCGAGCGCATCGAGGCGCTGCTCGACGAGGGCTCGTTCATCGAGATGGACGAGCTGGCCCGGCACCGGTCCACGGCGTTCGGCCTCGACCGGTCACGCCCCTACGGTGACGGCGTCGTGACCGGCTACGGCACCGTCGACGGGCGGCCCGTCTGCGTGTTCGCCCAGGACTTCACCGTGTTCGGCGGTTCGCTGGGCGAGGTCTTCGGCGAGAAGATCGTGAAGGTCATGGACCTGGCGCTGAAGACCGGCTGCCCCGTAGTGGGCATCAACGACTCCGGGGGCGCCCGCATCCAGGAGGGAGTGGTGTCGCTGGGTCTCTACGGCGACATCTTCTACCGCAACGTCAGGGCCTCCGGCGTGGTCCCGCAGATCTCGCTGATCATGGGCCCGTGCGCCGGCGGCGCCGTCTACTCCCCGGCGATCACCGACTTCACCGTGATGGTCGACGAGAAGTCGTACATGTTCATCACCGGTCCCGACGTGATCAAGACCGTCACGGGCGAGGACGTGAGCCAAGAGGACCTCGGTGGTGGCCGCGCCCACAACACCAAGTCGGGCAACGCCCACTACCTCGCGCCGGACGAGGCCGATGCCATCGACTACGTCAAGGCGTTGCTTTCCTACCTGCCGAGCAACAACCTCGAGGACCCTCCGAGCTATGACGAGGCAGCGCTGGGTCACGGAGAGCTGGAGATCAGTGACGAGGACCGCGAGCTCGACACCTTCATCCCTGACTCGGCCAACCAGCCCTACGACATGCAGACCGTCATCGCGCACGTCCTCGACGACGGTGAGTTCCTCGAGGTCCAGTCGATGTTCGCGCCGAACATCGTCTGCGGCTTCGGTCGGGTCGAGGGCCGCTCGGTAGGGGTGGTGGCCAACCAGCCGATGCAGCTGGCCGGCACCCTCGACATCGACGCGTCGGAGAAGGCGGCCCGCTTCGTGCGCACCTGCGACGCGTTCAACGTCCCGGTGCTCACGTTCGTCGACGTGCCCGGCTTCCTCCCGGGCACCGACCAGGAGTGGGACGGCATCATCCGCCGCGGCGCCAAGCTCATCTACGCCTATGCCGAGGCCACGGTGCCGAAGGTCACGGTCATCACCCGCAAGGCCTACGGCGGGGCCTACGACGTCATGGGGTCCAAGCACCTGGGCGCTGACATGAACTTCGCCTGGCCCACGGCACAGATCGCGGTGATGGGCGCGCAGGGCGCGGTGAACATCCTCTACCGCAAGGAGCTGGCCGGCGCCGACGACCCCGAGGGCATGCGCAGGGGCCTGGTCACCGACTACGAGGACACGCTCGCCAACCCCTACATCGCGGCCGAGCGCGGCTACGTCGACTCGGTCATCCCCCCGTCGTACACCCGGCCCTACGTCACGCGGGCGCTGCGTTCGCTGCGGAACAAGCGCGAGACGCTGCCGCCCAAGAAGCACGGCAACATCCCGCTCTGATGACCATCCCGTTGCTGCGCGTGGTCAGGGGGGAGCCGACGGCCGAGGAGCTGGCGGCGCTGGTGGCTGTGCTCGCCGCCCGGACGTCGGCTGTCGAGGGCCGGCCGGTCCGCACCACCGCGTGGTCGGACCGGGGGCGGCTGGTC
>JBOGDY010000506.1:0-2011 GCA_050742955.1 Actinomycetes bacterium
CCTGGTCGACGACGTGGTGATGGTCGTGCACCACGAGTTCCGCCCCGACGACGCGGTGCAGATCCTCGACGTCGGCGCGACCGTTCCCTGGCACGCGTGCGCCTTCGGCCACGCGATCGTCGCCGGCCTGCCGGAGCACGAGACGGCCGAGCTGCTGGCACACCCGCTGCGTGCTCTGACCGGGCGCACCCGCACCGCGCCGGACGCGCTGCGCACGGCACTGACCACGGTGGCGGACAGAGGGGTCGCGGTCGACAACCAGGAGGCCAACGTCGGCGACGCGGCCATCGCCGCGCCCATCCTCGACCACGGCAACCGTGTCGTCGGCTCGCTCGGCATCGTCGGCCCGGCCGAGCGCCTGCTGCAGCGGCAGGCCAGGACCAAGCTCAGCCGTGCTGTGCTCGACACCGCCCGTGCGGTCTCCCGCGACCTCGGTGCGTCGCGGCTGATGGAGGCGCACGTCACGCATCGCTGACCCCCGTTGTGACCAGCCCGCCGGTTGGTGACTCGGCGAGCACGTCGCCCAGGAGCGCCCGAGCGGTGGCCACGTCGGCGGCCCGCACCAGCGACCGCACAGCATCCAGCCGGGAGGGCGCGACGCTCAGCGTGCGCAGGCCGGCACCCAGCAGCAGCGGCAGGACGACCCGGTCGGCAGCCGCGTCGCCGCACACCGAGAGCGGGCGACCAGCGGCAGTTGTCAGCCGCCCGGCGCGCTCGACCTGCCGCAGCACGTCGGGGTGCGCCGCCTGTGCCGGGCCGACCGCCTGGTCGCTGCGTGACGCGTGCAGCGTCGCGGCGGTGAGGTCGTTGGTGCCGAGGGAGAAGAAGTCCCCGACCTCGACGAGTGCGGGCAGCGCATCGATCGCAGCGGGCGTCTCGAGCATCGCGCCGACCGGCGGTGCGTCCACCCCGAGCGACCCGGCCACCGCGGCGAGGCGCGACCGCACCGCCACAAGGTCCTCGGCCCGCTCGACCATCGGCACGAGCACCCGCAGCTCGACCGACGCACCCACCGAGAGCAGGGCCGCGAGCTGCGCGTCCAGCGCGTCGGGAGTGGCCAGCAGCAGCGCCAGTGACGGCGGAGCGTCGTCGCCCGCCAGGAACGGCGGCTTCTTGTCGTTGGTGAAGTCCAGCAGCCGCACGGTCACCGGCCGGCCGGCCAGCTCGTCGAGGACTGGGCGCAGCGACCGCTCGTGCTCGGCGCGGCTCGGCCACCGGCTCGCGGCGAGGTGTGCCAGCTCGGTACGCAGCAGGCCGACCCCCTCCGCTCCTGCCTGCAGCGCGCGGCGGGCCTCGACGGCGGAGGCGACGTTGGCCAGCAGCGTGACGTCCGCGCCGTCCAGCGTCCGGGCCGGCAGCGCACGGGCCGCGGCCAGCGCCTCGGCGCTCTCGACGGCAGCCGTCACCCGTCGCAGCCGCTCGTCGTCCGGGCTCACCACGACCTCGCCCGTGTCACCGTCCACCAGCAGGCGCGCCCCGTCCGGCACGTCGAGCACCTCCGTCGGTGCGTCGACGACGAAGGGGATGCCGAGCGAGCGGGCGATGATCGACGCGTGCGAGCTGGGCCCGCCTGTTGACGACACCGCCGCGCAGACCTGCTCCGCGTGGGCGAGCAGGTCGGGGACGGAGACCTCCCGGGCCACGAGCACGAACGGCCCCTCCGGCACCGGCGAGGGCGGGCGCCCCGCGAGGCGGTCCTCGACCAGCCGGCCGACCTCCCGGATGTCCGCCGCCCGCTCCTGCAGCTCGGGCGAGTCCACCGACGCCATCGCGCCGGCCAGCCGCGCCGTCACCTGCCGCAGCGCCGTGCCGGCGTCCTCGTCCCCGAGCCGGTCGAGCACCCCGCCCGCGAACGAGGGGTCCCGGACGATCAGCGCCTCGGCGTCGAGGATTTCCGCGTACGACGACGCCCCCGCCGCCCGGTGCCCCGCCGCCAGCTCGTCCAGCCAGGCGGCCGTCGTCGCGAAGGCGTCCGTCACCTGGTCCGCCGTCGCCGTGACCCGCACGGGCG
>JBOGDY010000507.1:0-2006 GCA_050742955.1 Actinomycetes bacterium
AACGGGTAATCACCCGTTTCTGCGATGACGCCGCAGAGTGCACCCCGCCGGGCAGGCGGTCGGTCGTGGTCAGCCGACGACGCGGTCGGTGCCGGCCACGAAGTGCAGCAGCGGTAGGTCGAGGCCGTCGCGCAGGCGCCAGCTCCAGTCGCGGTGCAGCGCCTCCTTGACGATGTGCGGGTGCGTGACGACAACGACCTCGTCGACGCCGTGTCGCCCGGCGGCCTCGACGGCGGCCGGCACCGGGTCGTCGCCGGTGACCGAGCCCTGCGCCTCGATGCCGACACCGCGCAGCACGCCGATCGTGGCGTTGACCGCGAGCATGGCCTCCTGCTCGGCCTGCTCGGGGGTCGCATCGTCGCTGTCGTCGAGGGCCTGGCGCAGCTTGCCCAGCGCCACCTCGTCGAGGGCCTCGACGAGCCGGTTGTGCTTGGTGTCCGCGGGGACGAGCACATGCGCCTGGACCGTCTCGTTCTCGTGCAACGACGCGATCCGGGTGGCGTCGCGCGCGGTGAGGGTGTCCTCGGTCAGCAGCAGGATCGTGTACACGCGGGTCCTCTCGAGGTCACTGGGCGCCGAGGATCTCGGTCAGGTCGAAGCGTACGGGCCGGTCGAGCTGGTCATAGGTGCAGGACGCCGGCTCGCGATCGGGGCGCCACCGACGCCAGTGCGTGGTGTGGCGGAAGCGGGTGCCCTCCATGTGGTCGTAGGCGACCTCCACGACCAGGTCCGGCCGCAGCGGAACCCAGGACAGGTCCTTCTTGGCGTTCCACCGGCTGACCGCGCCGGGCAACCGCCCCTTCCCGTGCGCCTCGGCCTCCGCCCACGCGGCCCAGGGGTGGCCCGTCGTGTCCTCGACGGCGTAGGGCGCCAACTCGTCGACCAGCTCGGCGCGGCGCTTCATCGGGAACGACGCGGCGACGCCGACGTGCTGGAGCGAGCCCTCCTCGTCGTACAGGCCGAGAAGGAGGGAGCCCACCACCGGGCCGGACTTGTGCCAGCGGTAGCCCGCCACCACGCAGTCGGCGGTGCGCTCGTGCTTGATCTTGAACATGGTGCGTGCGTCGGGCTGGTAGTGGGCGTCGAGCGGTTTCGCGACGACGCCGTCGAGCCCGGCGCCTTCGAAGACCGCGAACCACTGCTCGGCGACGGTCGTGTCGTCGGTGGCCGCCGTGACGAAGACGGGGGCGTCCGCCTTCGCGAGCAGGTCCACCAGCCGGGCCCGCCGGTCCCGGAACGGGGTCTGCAGGAGCGACTCGCCGTCGACGGCGAGCAGGTCGAACGCGACGAACGACGCGGGGGTCTCCTCGGCCAGCCGGTCGACCCGCGACTTGGCGGGGTGGATGCGCTGCAGCAGCGCCTCGAAGTCGAGCTGGTCCCCAGCTGCGATGACGATCTCGCCGTCGACGACGCAGCGCTCGGGGAGGTTGGTCTTGAGAGCCTCGACGACCTCGGGGAAGTAGCGGGTGAGGGGCCTCTCGCCGCGGCTGGAGAGCTCGACCTCGTCGCCGTCGCGGAACGCGATGCAACGGAAGCCGTCCCACTTGGGTTCGTAGAGGTAGTCGCCGTCGGGGATGTTCTTGACCGACTTGGCGAGCATCGGGCCGAGTGGCGGGTTGACCGGCAGCTGCATGGGGGACAGTCTGCCCCGCCGCAGGCGGCTCCCGTCGAGTCAGGTCGCCTTGTAGCGGGCGAGGAGCGTGCCCTCACCTTCGAGCAGCTGCTCGAGCTCCAGGTGGCGGTGTCCCTCGAGCGCCTCCCCGGCCAGGATCCGTGGCCCAACGCCCGCGACCAGGTGCGGTGACAGCGTCAGGCACAGCTCGTCCAGCCGGCCGGCGGCCGCGACGTCGCGCAGCAGATGGGGGCCGCCCTCGCAGAGCACTCGGGTCAGGCCACGCTCGGCGAGGGCCGCCAGGGCAGCGGTCATGTCGACCTCGCGGTCGCCGGCGATGACCATGTCGGCCACGTCGGCGAGTCGCTCGCGTGCGGCCGGGTCGGACGAGGCC
>JBOGDY010000508.1:0-2000 GCA_050742955.1 Actinomycetes bacterium
GGCCACCGCATGGTCCGCGCACAAGGCCTCGACGGCGGCCTTGCTCAGCGCGTAGCCGCCGATCGGCGCCAACGGGTCGGTCTCGGCGCTGGGCCGGCCACCGCGCGTGCCCCCGTAGACCGAGGACGACGAGGCCACGACGACCGGGACCCCGCGAGGCACGGCGTCCAGGACCCTCGTGGCGGCGTCGAGGTTGTCGCGGCGCCGGTGGTGGGCCACGTCCGGGCGGTTGTCGCGCACCCCGGGGCAACCCGCGAGATGCACGACCGCGTCCGCCGAGCGCAGCGCCGCCGACACGGCGTCGTCCGCGTCGAGCAGGTCGGCGGTAAGGGTCCGTACGCCGGGCCGCCGGCTGCCGGGGCGCCGGTCGACAGCCACGACGTGCTCGCCCAGGCCGACCAGCCGCCGGACGACTGCGGCGCCGATGAACCCGGCAGCGCCGGTGACCACGACAGGCACGAGGGATCCTCTCTCCCGGGACGAGTGAGTAAGGCTAGCCTTACCTTATTGGAGCGGATCGCCCGGGCCGCCTCCGGGCCGCCGGTCGGAGATGCCTCAGGGCTTCTCGAAGAGACCGAGCACCCGCCACCCGAGGTCCGGGAACCCGGCGGCGTCCGCGACGCGCGCCGAGCCGGTGTTGTCCGGCGAGTGCAGGTAGGTCGGGACGGCACCGTCGGCCAGGACCCGCCGGGCCGCCTGCGCCACGAGTCGTCGCGCCAGGCCACGGCCCCTGGCCGCCGGCTCGGTGACGACCGCGAGCTCGTGGCCGGCCGGGTCGTGGCGCTTGACACCGACGCCCGCGACGTAGCGCCCTTCGGCGTCGAGGGCGATCAGCACCTGGCCCCCGAACGGGCGCAGCCACTCCGGGACGCCCTGCGCGTCCGCGTCGACCCACCTCCCTGCGTCCGGAAGGTCGGCCGGTCGGGTGCTCCACCGAAAGGTCCCGCGGTAGACGGCATGCCCCGGTCGGTCCAGTGCGAGCGGTACGTCGTGGAGCAACCGGTCGAGACCGACGGTGGGGTCCAGCCGCGCCACAGCCTTCGGCGGCACACCCACCACGGCCTCCCCCTCCGGCGCGACGATGCCGGTGACCGGGTGAACCGTTCCGTCCCAGCCGCCCGCCGCGTTGCGCGGGTTGCCGACCAGCACCGGAGGGTTGCCCGGCGGCCAGCCCCCGGCCCAGCTCCGCAGGTGCTCCACCAGTCGGGCGGGCAGCTCGCCGGGGTGGTCAGGGGGCACGCGTCACCCTACGGCGACGACGTGCCCTGGAGTCGGCGTACGTCGGAGCGGTAGCGCACGACCTCACCGCGGGCCACCAGTGAGACGACCCGTGGCACCAGCCGCATCCCGAGCGCGGCGAGCCTTGCCGTGGCGGGCACCACGACCATCTCGCGGTTGCGGTCGACCCCCGCGACGGCGGCCGCAGCCACCTCGTCGGGTGTCGCCAGGCGCGGCTGCAGCCGCTGGACGTAGCGACGCACCCCGTCGCTGGCCGCGTTCGAGGGAGTTCCGGGGTTGATGTCGTCGAGCAGCGGGGTCTCCACGAAACCCGGGCACAGGACGGTGACGCCCACGCCGTGACCGGCGGCCTCCAGCCGGAAGGCCCGCGAGAGCCCGACGACCGCCCACTTCGTCGTCGTGTAGGGCGCCATCAGCGGCGCGGGCACCAGCCCGGCCAGCGACCCGGTGTTGAGGATGTGGCCGTGGCCCTGGCGGACCAGGTGGGGGTAGACCGCCTCGATGCCGTGCACCACGCCGCGGAGGTTGACGTCGAGCGCGCTGTCCCAGTGGGCCGGTGTCAGCTCCTCGACCAGCCCGCCGACACCGATGCCGGCGTTGTTGACCAGCAGGTCGACGCGGCCGTGGTCGCGGACCACGGCGGCGGCCACGGCGGCGAACGCCTCCCGGTCCGTGACGTCCAGCGCGACGGCCTCGGCCCCACCGCCGCCGGCCGCGATGAGCTCGCGCGCGACCGACTCGGCCCGCACGACGTCCACGTC
>JBOGDY010000509.1:0-1993 GCA_050742955.1 Actinomycetes bacterium
CCTAGCCCGAAGTTACGAGGCCTGTGACGAGCGAACCCCCTGGTTGACCAGGGGGTTCGCTGGTTTCTGGGTTCGGGTTCTGTCTACGTCAGGGTCAGCGGGATAGGTCGGTCGAGGAGGTCGAACGCTGCTCGCTGGGTGGTGGTGGGCAGGGCGAGGGTGGGCACTACCGGGTCGGTGTCGGTGTCGCCGTAGCGGATGTCGTTGCGGGTCAGGGTGCCCAGGTGCTCGAGCAGGGCGCGGAAGGAGCGCACCGGCTGGTCGTTCTCGTCGCGTCGCCGGGAGGCCTTGCGGGTGGCCGCGGTGGAGCGGCGGGCGGGGGCGACGGGGTTCTCGCGTTCGGAAGGCTGCTGGTCGGTGAAGGTCAGTGGTGCCCAGGCGCGGCGCAGGTGCCAGACCAGGTAGGCGCCGAGCATGGCGATCAGCACGTGGGCGCGGACCCGGTCTTCGAGGCGGTGGTGGATCGGGCGCAGCTGCAGGTCGTCGACCTTGATGGTGCGGAAGTCGCGTTCGAGGTGGGCGAGGTTCTTGTAGGCGGTGACGACGCCGTCGGCGGGCAGTGTTTGGGCGGCAACGTTGGTGCGCAGCACGTAGATGCCGTCCAGGGCTGCCTCGGCCGCGATCTGGCCGGTCCGGCGGGCGACGGCCAGGGTGGTGTCGGTGATGGTCACCTCGAAGTGCTTGGCCATCTTGTAGGTGTTGAGGATCCGCCCGACCTTGAGCCCGATCCGGTCCGCGCCGGCCAGCCGGCCGGCGGCCACCGCGGCCCGGGTCGGCGCGAGCGCGGTCTCGGTGGCGGCCAGCAGCTCGGAGCGTTTGCGGGCCCGCTCCCCGGCCAGCGCGGTGTTGCGGCAGGCGACCAGGCGTTCGCCGGGGTAGTCGGGGTGGGTGATCTCGGCCAGGTCGAACTGGTCGAACAGCGAGAGCTGCAGCGGCCCGTCATCGGCGGCCAGCTTGGCGATCGCGGGTGCCCGCAGCGCGGTCAGCCAGCCCAGGTCACCGGCCTTGCGCAGCGCGTCGATGCGGGCGGTGGTGACCATGCCGCGGTCCCCGACCATCACCAGCTCGGTGAGCCCGAACTTGTCCCGCACCATGTCGACGGCGTCGAGGAACGCGGTCGGGTCGGCGGTGTTGCCGGCGAACACCCGGACCGCGACCGGGCGCCCGGCCGGGTCGGTGAGCAGCCCGTACTCGATCTGGGCCCGGTTCTTCTTCCCGTCCCGGGAGTAGCCGCGGGCCGCCAGCGGGCAGTGCCGGCCCTCCACCCAGGCCGAGGTCAGGTCGAACAGCGCCATCCGCGACGGGTTGGCGCCCGGCGCCAGGTGCCGGGCGGCCAGCGCGGCCTCGATCGCGTCCTGCCGCCCGAGCAGCCAGTCCATCGCCGCATACACCTCGTCGGTGGAGGCGCCCGCGACACCGAGGTCGACCCCGAGGGTGGTGTCGGCCCACCACCCGCTGGTGGCCAGCTTCGAACCGGGCTTGACCACCCGGGCGATGATCAGCGCCAGCGCCAGGTCACGGTTCCGCCCGGGCGGGCCGAGCAGGGCGGGCAGGCCCAGGGCCGCGGCTTGGGCGTGCACCGCGGCGACGTGCCCATGCGGGCGCGACCGGGTCACGGTGACCGCGCTGCCGGCCGGCACCAGGATCTCCCCGGCCAGCGAGCGGCGGATCACCTCGATCACCTCACCCGGCAGGTGGGACAGGTTGGCGACCGTCTCGTTCTTGACCTTGCCGCCCTCCCGGAACGAGCGCCGCAGCAGATGCGTCTCGTAGGTCCGTGCCACCCCGTCCTTGCCGACGTAGTGGCGACGATGGGTCGACACGTGGACTGCCCCACCGCGTTTAGGCACAACCAGAAGTTAATGGCAAGCCACTAACCGAGTCAAGCATGTTAGTGACGACACGCCGACACCGTCACAACGACAACGACGCAGGTCAAGCCGCAGATCAGCCCTCAGAGGGCTCGTAACTTCGGCCTAGACGAGCGCCGACC
>JBOGDY010000510.1:0-1988 GCA_050742955.1 Actinomycetes bacterium
CGCAGGAAGCGGGACCCGCCGGGATCCCTGAAGTCGACCCGGGTCCCGTCGCGCACCGGTTGCCAGCCCTCGGGCACGGCCAGCGCGAAGCCGGAGGGGTCCTCGTAGCGCACGAAGCCCGCCGGGATCCCGTCGTCCTCCTCCGCGCTCGTGGTCGGGCTGGACTCCGGGGTCGTCCGCGTCTCGTTCGGCGTCGAGGGCTGCTGGCTCCGGCTGGGAGATGGCTCGGCGCCCTGCTGGCCATCGCCGTCGTCGAGGAACGCGAACAACCCGACGCCGAGCAGGAGCAGGGCGAGGGCGGCGATCAGGACGATCAGGCCGACGGGGCGGCGCCGCCGCTCGTCGTCGCCTTCGGTCGGGGGAGCGGCCGGCGGAGCCGGGCGCCGGACGTCGTCGTCGACTGGTAGCGCTTCGGTGCGGCCGGCCCGGTCGAGGGCGACGGTGGCCGCCGCCGGCACCAGGGTCGGCCCGGTGGAGCGGTCCCCGGCGGCCCGGGTCAGCAGCGCCCGGGTCTGCTCGATGTCCATCCGGTCCGCCGGCTCCTTCTCGAGCAGGCCGAGGATGGCCTCTCGCAGCGGCCCTTCGACCGTGGGCGGGTCGACGGGCTCGGAGATCACAGCCGTCAGGGTGCCCAGCGCGCTGTCCGAGTCGAAGGGCGGACGGCCTTCGGCCGCGGCGTACAGGGTCGCTCCTAGCGACCACATGTCGGCCGCCGCCCCGGGTCGCCGCCCGCGGGCCCGTTCGGGCGACATGTAGGCCGGGGAGCCCAGCACCACGCCGGTAGAGGTGAGCGACGGGTCGCCGGCCATCGTCGCGATGCCGAAGTCGGTGAGGACGGCGCGGCCGTCCTCGGTGATCAGGACGTTGCCGGGCTTCACGTCGCGATGGACGACGCCTAGCTTGTGCGACGCCTCGAGGGCGCCCAGCATCCCGACCCCGATCTCGGCGACCCGGTGAGGGGGGAGCGGGCCGTCCTCGTGGAGGACCTCGCTGAGGCTGCGGGAAGGCACCAGCTCCATCACGATCCACGGCCGGCCGTCTTCCTCGACGACGTCGTAGGTCGTGACGACGTTGGGGTGGCTGAGGCGTGCGGTGGCCCGGGCCTCGCGCAGTGTGCGTTCCCGCAGCTCCTGCTGCTCGGGGCCGCCCAGCTCGGGGGGAAAGCGGACCTCCTTGACGGCGACGTCGCGGCCCAGCAGCTCGTCGCGACCCCGCCACACGGTGCCCATCCCGCCCTGACCGATGTGCCGCTCGAGACGGTAGCGGCCACCGATGACTCGGGACGTGGCGTCGGACGTGCTCATTCGGACCCCCTTACCCTCTATCCCCTGCTCATGCACGGGCCCTCGTGGCTCCTCCGGCGATCCTGGTTGGGAAGACCGGACCCGTGCGCTCGGTTAGCATGGGTACCACAACTGCATATGGGGGTGAATGGTCTCGACTTCGGATGTCGGGCCAGGGGAAGCGGGCCGAGGATGGCTGGGATGATCTCGGAAACCATGCCCAGCAAACCAATAAGCGCCGATTCCAATCAGCGCGCCTTCGCTCTCGCTGCCTAAGTAGCGCGAGCAGGCTGTCAGCCCGGGAGTGCCTTCGGCCCGGTGTCTGGCATCAGCGAGAAGGCTCAACCGGTCGGTCCGGTCGCGGGACCGACCGGGAAACCAAACAGCGACTGGGCCTGTCAGCAGCTCGCCTGCGTGACTGCTGGGGCCGAGAAACGCGACAGCGGGCTGCGCCCGGAGAAGCCCTGGATCGTCACCGAAGGACGCGGGTTCGATTCCCGCCACCTCCACTCATCAGCAGACCCTCGGATCCCTCTTGCGACATGCGGCGACGTCGTCGGGAACACGGGCAGGGTCCCAGCGGTTGACCATTTGTTCCGGGAACAGTCGGCGGCCCGTCTGTGAGGGCCGTCACGCATTCCGGCTCTGCGGCGATGTTGCAAGCTCACACATGCGTCGCCGACCGACCCCCAGCCCGTCGCGCCA
>JBOGDY010000511.1:0-1984 GCA_050742955.1 Actinomycetes bacterium
GCCCCAGGGGAATTGGCGGCGGAGGGTCAGGCGCCGGTCGTGTGGTGCGGCTCGGCGACCGGCTTCGACTCTGCCGAGCCCCGCTGCCGGAGGTAGACGGAGGCGCCGACGATCACGGCGACGGCGAGGAACTCGCTCTGCCAGTTCTGGAACGACTCGAACCAGAACCGCGATGTCGTGACGTACTGCCACGCGGACATCGCGGTACCGCCGTGCGCCAGCCGCTCCTCGCTGAAGTCGCGGGCGCCGCCGACGGCGTGCAACCAGACGGACAGCGCGAACAGCACGAAGAACAGCGACGCCAGCGAGTTCTCGTACAACCAGAGCACCGGTCCGCCGCGCCGCACCGGCCAGGGCACCGGCTTGCGCAGGTCAGCGCCGCGCGGGTCCTCGTCCTGCGGCGCGTGCTCCTCGATCGGCTCGGACTCCGACGATCCCCGCTGGAACAGGTAGGCGGTGAGCACGATGTACATGCCCATCTGCAGGAACTCGCTCTCCCAGTTCTCGAACATGGCCTCGATGAAGGCGCCGGTCCCGAGGTAGTGCCACAACGACACCGCGGCCGACCCGTGCTCGAGCTGGTCGGCGTTGTACTCGCGGACCCCGGTCAGGGCCATGCCGGCCAGGAACAGGACGAAGAGAGCGACGTTGGCAAGCAGCAGCCCGTGGTCGCGGAGGTAGCGGCGCACGATTCTCCTGTGCCCGCGGCCCCGAGGCTCCAACCGCGGGGCCCGCGCCCCGGCGTACGGTGACGTCATGCCGACCAGCGCGCGCCGGATCACCTCGCGCAACCCCGCCGACCTGTCCGACGTCGTCCTCGAGGTGGACGCGGTCGACGCCGAGGGGTTCGCGGCGGCATGCCGGGTCGCCCGGGAGGCGCAGCGGTCGTGGGCCGCGGTCCCGGCACCCGCCCGGGGCCGGGTGGTCGCGCAGGTCGGCCGGCTGGTCGAGGCCAACAAGGACGCGCTGGCCGCGCTGGTCACCCGGGAGATCGGCAAGCCCTACGCCGAGGCGCTCGGCGAAGTGCAGGAGATCGTCGACACCTGCGACTTCTTCCTCGGCGAGGGCCGGCGGCTCTACGGGCAGACCGTGCCGAGCGAGATGCCGGACAAGCAGCTGTTCACCTTCCGTACGCCGGTGGGCGTGGCGACCATCGTCACGGCCGCCAACTTCCCGGTCGCCGTGCCGTCGTGGTACCTCGTGCCGGCGCTGGTCTGCGGCAACGCGGTCGTGTGGAAGCCCTCGGAGTCGGCGCCGGCGGTGGCCGAGGCGCTGGCCTGGCTCTTCTGGCACGGTGGCGTGCCGCGCGAGGTACTGCGCGTCGTGCATGCCGACGGCGCCACGGCGTACGAGGGTCTCTCGCGCGCCCTGGACGAGGGCCTGGTCGACAAGGTCGGCTTCACCGGGTCGACGTCCGTGGGCCGGCGGATCGGCGAGCTCACCGGGCGGCACCTGCAGTCGGCCTGCCTCGAGCTCGGCGGCAAGAACCCGCTGGTCGTCGCGCCGGACGCGGACCTCGACCTGGCGGTGGAGGGTGCGCTGTTCAGCGGGTTCGGGACCGCCGGGCAACGGTGCACGTCGCTGGGCACGGTGTTCGCGCACGAGAGCGTCTACGACGAGTTCGTGCGGCGGTTCGCGGCGGCGGTGTCCGCGGCGCCGGTCGGCGACCCGACGCAGGAGGTGCTCTTCGGGCCGCTGATCAACGAGACCTACCTCGCGACCTTCGAGAAGTGGCTGGGGCTGGTGGCGCCGCACCAGTCCGTGCACGGGTCGACGGGCACCGGACGGATCACGCGCGACAACCCACGCGCCGGGTTCGTCGGCGACCCATCGAGCGGGCTCTACGTGCACCCGACGGTCGTGAGTGGCGTGCGGGCCGACGACGAGCTCTACCGGACGGAGACGTTCGGCCCGCTGGTCGGTGTCGGCGCGTGGTCGACGTTCGACGAGGCGGTGTCGCTCGCGAACGGGCATGGCTACGGCC
>JBOGDY010000512.1:0-1978 GCA_050742955.1 Actinomycetes bacterium
GGTCGACCTGCTGGTGCGCGGTGCGTGCAGCCTGCGTCCCGGCGTGCCGGGGCTGTCCGAGAACATCCGGGTGCGCAGCATCCTCGGCCGGTTCCTGGAGCACTCCCGCATCTACCGGTTCCACAACGGCGGGGATCCCCAGACCTGGATCGGCAGCGCGGACGTCATGGACCGCAACCTGGACCGGCGCGTCGAGGCCCTGGTCCGGGTCCGGGACCGGACGGCCCGTCGACACCTCGACGAGGTGCTGGAGCTGTCGTGGGACGACCGCGTCGACTGCTGGTCGCTGGCCCCGGACGGGACGTGGCAGCGCACACCGCCACACCCTGGCATGATCGACTTCCAGGCCGAGCTGGCCCAGCGCCTGCACTCCTCGGGGGCGACCGACATCGGCGAGGACGGCTGACCGGATGATCGAGGTCGAGGACAAGTTCCGGGTCCATGCCGACTTCGAGCTGCCCGCCCTGCACAGCGCCGACGGCCCGGTCACCGTCGTGTCGACGCCGCGGCGCCAGACCCTGACCGCGGTCTACTACGACACCGAGGACCTGCGGCTGGCCCGGGTGGGCGTGACGGTCCGGCACCGGTCGGGCGAGGGCGAGGGCAAGGACGGCTGGACGCTGAAGCTGCCCGTGACCGGCGCGCGCACCGGCGTACGGGAGGAGCTGCACGAGGACGCACCCGCGGGGGAGGTGCCGGCGAGGTTCCGGACGCTGCTCACGGCGTGCGTGCGGCGGGGTCTGCTGGAGGAGCGGGCGACCGTGCGTACCGAGCGGACCGCGATGGACCTGCTCGGGGCCGACGGGCAGGTGCTGGCGGAGGTGGTCGACGACCGGGTCGACGCGCTGACCGCCGACCACCACGTGGCCCGGTTCCGCGAGATCGAGGTCGAGGACCGCCTCGGGGGCTCGGCGGTGCTCGACCATGTCGGTGGGTTGCTCCGCGACGCCGGCGCGGTGGCGGGCGAGTTCCAGCCCAAGGTGGTCCGTGCGCTCGGCCCGGAGGCCGGTGCGCCACCGTCGCCGCCGGCGCCGGCACCGGTGACACTGCGGGACCCGGCCAGCGTCCTGGTGGCGTCGACGTTGCGCACCCACGTCCGGGCGCTGTTGGACCACGACCCCTGGGCCCGGCTGGGAGCGGACGACGCCGTGCACCAGATGAGGGTGAGCGCGCGCCGGCTGCGCAGCGCCCTGCGCGACCTCGCCGACCTGGTCGAGCCGTCCTGGGGCACCTGGGCACAGGATGAGCTGCGGTGGCTGGGCGCGGCCCTGTCCACGAGCCGGAACGCCGAGGTCCTGCGGTCCCGGCTCGAGGACGTCCTCGGCAGCCTGGACCCCGACCTCGTCACCGACCGGGTCGCACCGCGGCTGTTCGCCGTTCTCGACGCCGACGCGACGGAGGGTCACGCCCAGCTGGAGGCCGCCCTGTCCAGCGACCGGTACCTCAACCTGCTGGAGGAGCTGGTCGACGCGGCCACGCAACCCCGGACCACCGACGCGGCCGACTCACCCTGTTCCGAGGTGGCGCCCGGCCTGGTGCGGGCGTCCTGGCGCCGGCTCGCCAAGCGCGCCGCTGCGACCCGGCGCGAGGACGCGACGGAGGAGCAGTACCACCGTGCGCGCATCGCCGCGAAACGCACCCGCTACCTGGCCGAGTCCCTGGTCCCCGTCTACGGCAGGCCGGCGAAGCGCTTCGCCCGGCGCGTCGAGGCCGTCCAGGAGGTCCTCGGTGAGCACCAGGACACCGTCGTGGCACGCGCGCTGCTGCACCGCGCCGCTACCGAGCCCCGGGTGGGGCGGGCCGCCTTCACCTTCGGGGTGATGTACTGCCAGGAGGAGCAGGCCGCGCGCAGCGCCCGCTCGCGGTTCCAGCAGCTGTGGCCGAAGCTCGCACGGGCACGACATCGCAGGTGGATCGACCGCTGATGACGGACAACGACGACCGGGTCGTGCAGGCCGCCGGTGGTGTCCTCTGGCGG
>JBOGDY010000513.1:0-1974 GCA_050742955.1 Actinomycetes bacterium
GTCGACACCTCGGTGCAGATGGGCTTCGTCACCAGCGGGCAGGGTGTCGCGGTGGCGCCGCCCTGGCCCGCGCCGACCGACGTCCCTGCCCGGGCCGCGAAGGCGGGGCTGCCGCTGGGGCCGATGGGCACCGCCGAGCACTACCACGTCCACCTCGACATCCTGGTGGACGGCAAACCCGTCCGGGTGCCGGCGAACATCGGCGTCGACCAGGCCGGCGGAACCATGTCCTACCTGCACACCCACACCTCCGACGGCATCGTGCACATCGAGGCAGGCGAGACGGGGCAGCCGTTCACCCTCGGGCAGCTGTTCACCCAGTGGGACGTCCGCCTCACCGCCGACCGGCTCGGTGGCCTGCGGGCCGGCGGTGGAACCACCCTCACCGCGTACGTCAACGGCAGCAGGGTGCCCGGCGACCCCGCCCTGCTGCGGCTGCGGCCGCACCAGCAGGTCACGCTCCTGTACGGCCCCGCCGGCCAGCAGGTCGACGTACCCGACAGCTACGACTTCCCGCCCGGCACCTAGACCGCCGACCTCGGACACAAGGGAGACCCGATGGACCGCCTGCTGTACCTGCTCCCACTGCTCGCCTGCCCGCTCGGCATGGGCCTAGTGATGTGGCTGATGATGCGCCCAGGGCGGGGAAGCGACCGGCCCACCGAGCAGCCCCGCACCGACGTGCCGTTGACTCCCGGCGAGCGCGCCGAGCTCGACCAGCTCCGCGCCGCGAGCCGCGCGCCCGCCGAGCGCCACGATCAGCGGACCTGAGATGGTGGCCCGGACCTCAGGCCACCACCGGTGAGCCGCAGCGAGCTGGAGGGCAGGGGCGTGCGCGGGTTCGGCGAGCTCGAAGCGATCCTGATGGACCGGCTGTGGGCCGCCGACGGTCCCCGCACCGTCCGCGACATCCACACCGAGCTCGCGGCCGAACGCCCGCTCGCGTACACCACCGTGATGACCGTCATGGACAAGCTGCACCGCAAGGGGTGGCTGGCTCGCGAACCGGCCGGCCGCGCCTACGCTTACACCCCGACCGTGACCCGCGAGCAGTACACCGCCGACCTGATGGGCGAAGCGCTCGCCGCCAGCTCCGATCGCAGCGCCACCCTCGTCGCGTTTCTCGACCAGCTTGACCCCGCCGAAGCCGCGCAGCTGCGTGACGCCCTCGCCCGGCCGACCCCACCGGATCCCACTGCGCTGACCCGCCGCCGGAAGGGCCGCTGATGGTCGCCGCGGCCATGCTCGGCTGGGCGGTGCTCCTCGGCCTCGCCGCCCCCGCAGCGCTGCGCCGCGCCGCGTGGCCCGCCCGGGCACCCCGGCTCGGGCTGCTGCTGTGGCAGGCCGCCAGCGTCTCCTTCATCGTCGCCCTCATCCTCGGCGGCCTGGCCCTCGCCGTCCCCACTACCGTCGTATCCGGCGGCCTCGCCGATCTGGTCACCAACTGCGTCATGGCCATCCGCGACGCGTACCGCACCCCCGCCGGCGCCGGCGCTGCCGGAGCTGGCCTCGTCCTCGCCGCCGGCGTCACCGGCCGCACCGGCTGGTGCCTGTGCACAGGCATGTACCAAGCGGCGCGGCGCCGGCGGCAGCACGCCCAAGCACTCACCATGGTGGCGCGCCGCGACCCGTCGCTGGGTGCGCTCGTCGTCGAGCACGCCGCGGCGCGTGCCTACTGCCTGCCCGGCCGGCACGCCACCGTCGTCGTCACTACCGGCGCGCTGACCCAGCTGTCGGCCAGTCAGCTCGTCGCCGTCCTAGCGCACGAACACGCGCACGTCCGCGCCCGCCACCACCTCGTCGTCGCCGCAGCCGCCGGCCTAGCCCGGGCATTCCCCGGCGTCCCGCTGCTGCGGCACGCCGCCGTCATCGTGCCAGCTTTGGTCGAGATGGCTGCCGACGACACCGCCGGCCGAAACACTGACCGGGCCCGGGTCGCGGCCGCGCTTGCCGCGCTGGCCGGCGCGGTCACCC
>JBOGDY010000514.1:0-1972 GCA_050742955.1 Actinomycetes bacterium
AACGCGTCGGCGGCGCGTTCGCGCAGCAGGGTCGCGGCGTACCGCGCGTAGACGTCGGCCGAGCCGGCGACGGCCACCGCGGCGGCCCGCAGCCGGTCGAGACGTTCCCCGTGCTCGGCGAGCTCGTCGAGGGCCTCGCCGACCTGCCGCACGTCGTCCTCGTCCAGGGCGGGCAGCGACTCGTCCAGCATCGCCACCAGGCGCGCGGGGTCGATGTCCTCGCCGACCTGAGGCTGCCGCAGCCAGTAGAGCAGCCGGAGAAGGTCGTCGTACGCCTGTGGTTCCAGGCCGAACAGCAGCTGCCCCACGTGCTGCTTGTAGTCGCGCGGCGACTCGAAGTTGCGCCCCGACAGGGACTCCACCAGCTCGCGGCAGCGCGGCGCGGACAACGGCGTCCCGTCCGGCTCGCTCAACGCGGGCACGGCCGTCGGCACGGTGAACTGCCAGGTCGTCACCTGCCGCGCGCTGGTCGAGTGCCGGATGCCGACCCCGCAGGTCACCACGTGCTGCAGGCCGTCGGCGTCGACCCGGACGAGCTCCACCCACAGGTATCCGGTGCGCATCCCACCGGTCGACGCGCCCTCGCTCATCAGCCACAGCAGCTGGCTGCCTTGGCGCCCGGTCGCGGTCATCCGGGCCTTGTCCCCGTCGAGCACGAACGGCAGCAGCATCTCCATCGTCTTGCTCTTGCCGGCGCCGTTGGTGCCGCGCAGCAGCAGCCGCCCGTCGCAGAACTCGAAGACCTGCTCGTCGTACTGCCAGACGTTGAGGATGCCGGCCCGGTGCAGCCGGAACCGGTGCGGGTTGCGGGCCATCAGAAGAGCCGCTCGGCGTAGGTGGTCTGCGGTGCGTAGCGGGCCGCCGCGGCGTGCACCACCAGGCCTTCGTCGGTACGCCGGACCAGCCCCGAGCCCGTGAGCACCTCGAGCACGTCCTCCCCGAGGACCTCGCTGTCGCTGTAGGCCTTCCGCAGGCCGCGGCCGTGCTCGACGCGGACCGACTGGACGGCCCGCTCGAAGGCGCCGTCGGGGAGTGGTCGCCACACCCGGTCGCCGAGGTCGGCCGACCGGGCGCCCTCACGCACCCCGTCGACGAGCCGTTCGAGCACCAGCAGCGCAGCGTGCCGCGCGGACCCGGTGCCGGGGAACACCAGGTCGGTCAGCGACTCGTCGGGGTCGATGGCCATCGCGCCCTCGGCCCGCAGCTCCAGCTCGAGGCCGATGTGCTCGCGGAACCACTCGGTCTCCCTGTTGCGGTTGCGGCGCCACCACTCGGCCTGGTCCTCGGTGAGATCGGTCAGGGACAGCAGCGGCGACTCGAGCAGCGCGCGCCGGATGGCGACCCGGGCGCCGCCGGCGGCGCTCGGCAGGGCCGCCGCGTCGAGCAGGTCCTCAGGGCCGGTCGCTCCGGCAAGCCCTGATGCGGCCAGGAGGGTGAGCCGGTCGCGGCGTACGTCGAGCAGGCTCTGCGCGTCGGTGTCCTCGACCCAGCGGGCCAGGTCGCCGTCGCGCTCGACGAGCACCCCGAGCTCGATCAGCACCGCGAGGGCGGCAGCCATCGCGCGTCGGTCGGCCACCTTGTCGAGGTCGACGTCGAGACCCGCGTCGGCCACGGCGCTGCGCACCTGGGCGACCAGCTCGTCGAGCAGGAGCTGTCCGGGGCACCGGGTGAGCGCCGCCAACGTCAGGCACAGCAGGGCGTAGGCCCGCGGCTCGAAGCGCCGGCCCTGGCCGCGGCTGGCCGGCTTGCGCAACGGGCGGGTCGCGTCGCGGCCGAGGCCGGCCTTGTAGAGGCGGGCGGCCCGGGGCTCGACGACGAGCCGGTAACCCAGTCCTTCCGTGCACAGGCGCGCCAGGTGCTCGCGGTGCCGGCGTACGAGCAGCAGGTCGTCCGCGGACCGTTCGTCGGTCAGCAGCGGCTGCATCAGCAGCGCCCGCAACGCGGTACGGCGCTCGGCCGCTGCATGCGTGTC
>JBOGDY010000515.1:0-1956 GCA_050742955.1 Actinomycetes bacterium
AGTGCTCGCTGTCGGCCCCGACCAGCAGGCGGGGCGCCGCACCGCGGGTGTCGACGGCGGCCCCGTAGACGGCGTTCATGACGAAGTGCGGCCCGTCGACCGACCAGGTGCGGCGGCCGTCGGTGCTGCGGGCGAGGAAGAGCCCCTTGCGGGTGCCGATGAGCAGCAGGACCTGGGTCATGTCGCCACAGTCTGCCGAGTCGGGCCGCGCCCGGCCAGACCCTGGGTCAGTCCCTCGGCCCGCCGACGACGACGAAGGCGGTCGGAAAGTAGTCGGCGCCGCCCGACCGCACCGCCACCGCGGGGTCGGGTGGGCTGCCGAGGTCCGACACCACCAGGCCGTCCCGGTCGGCCAGCCGCAGCCACCGACCCTTCGACGTGCCACCGGCACCGAACCTCGTCGCCGGGGAGAGCAGGACACGCAGCTGCCGGGGTGGGCCGAGGACGACGGCGCTGACGTGGCGGTCGTCGCTGCGGACCGCCCACCCGAGCAACGGGCCGCGACCGGTCAGCTCGGTCACCGACGACACCCGGGCCCGCGAGACCGGCCGGCCGGCGGGCCAGTGCAGCGCGGATACCGGGCCCCGAACCTGACCACGGGCGTCGCCGCCGGCCACCAGCAGCCGGCTGCCGTCCGGCAACGTCTGCGCCACCAGGACCGGCCCGGCTTCCCGGCCGCCGCGGCTCAGGCGCGCCAGGGCCGCCTCGACGAACCCCACGTCGGACGCCAGGTCACCGCGCCCCTCCCACGTCAGGGCCGCGGTCTCCCGCACCAGCGCGGGGGCCGTCGGCTCGTCCCGGGGTGGTGCCGGTGGCCCCGGGACCAGGTCGGGCCCAAGGGTGAGGACGAGGGCCAATGCCGCTGCGGCGCCCCCGGCCCGCCAGAGCCAGGTGTGCACGCGCCGGAACGCACGGTCGGGGCCGGACGAGAGCAGGTCCGGCGACAGGTCCGAGCCCGCGCCCACGCCTCCGGAGTCTAGGCAGCCTGTCGGGGGCGATCAGTAGTCGCCGGTGATCACGTTGGCGAGGTCCTCGCCGGCACACCAGCGCCGGACCTGCTCGCCCACCAGGCGCATCGCCCGGGGCAGGAACGCGGTGGTGTTGCCGCCCACGTGCGGCGAGAGCAGCAGGCCCGGCACGGCCCAGAGCGGGTGGCCGGGCGGGGGCGGCTCGGGGTCGGTCACGTCGAGGGCCGCCCGCAGGCGGCCCGAGCGCAGCTCGGCGAGCAGGTCCTCGGTGCGTACGACGGGGCCGCGGGCGACGTTGACGAGCAGCGCGCCGTCGGGCATCCGGGCGAGGAACTCGGCATCGACGAGCCCGGCCGTGCCCTCGGTCATCGGCACCGTCAGGACCACCACGTCCGCGCCGGGCAGCAGCGCGGGAAGCTCCTCCATCGCTGCGACCCCCGGCCGGGCCCGCCTGGACACGCGCAGGACGTCGCACTCGAAGCCGGCCAGCCGGCGCTCCACGGCGGCACCCACCGCGCCGTGGCCGACGATGAGCACGGTCCGGTCGGCCAGCGACGTGTGCCGGGAGGGTGCCCACCGGCCCTCGTCACGCGCCCGGACGAAGTCCGGCAGTCCGCGCAGCGACGCGAGCACCAGCGCCACGGCCAGCTCGGCGGTGGACGCGTCGTGCACCCCTCGCGCGTTGCACAGCGTCACGCCGTCCGGCACGAGCGGCGCGATGTCGTCGATCCCGGCGGTCAGCGTCTGGGCCACCCGCAGCCCCGGCATCGAGGCCATCAGCCGGACCGGGTCGAGGCCTGCCATGTACGGCACCACGTAGAACTCGACCTCGGCGAGGCTCGCCGGCACCGGCCCGGACCCGTCGTAGACGTCGACGTCCACGCCGTGCGGCACTCCGCCCATGAGCTCGACCGCGTCCGGGTAGGGCACCCAGAGCCGCATCACCCACCACCCTCCTCCCGCATCCGTCCCCGCCCCTGTCCCCTGT
>JBOGDY010000516.1:0-1953 GCA_050742955.1 Actinomycetes bacterium
CTGCTCCTGCTGCTCGAGGTCGGCCTGCTGGGCACCTTCGTCTCGCTCGACCTGCTGCTGTTCTTCATCTTCTTCGAGGTCGTGCTCATCCCGATGTGGTTCGTCATCGCCCAGTGGGGCGACGACGGGGTCCCCGGTGGCCGGGTCGCGGCGGCGAACAAGTTCATCCTGTTCACGCTGCTCGGCAGCGCCGTGATGCTGCTGGGGATCCTGCTGGTCCGGGCCGAGACCGGCACCTTCGACATGGTGGCGCTGGCCGAGGGCGGCGGCGCAGGCATGTCCCGCGGCGTGCAGGTGCTCGCGTTCGCCGCGCTCGCGCTCGGGTTCGCGGTGAAGACCCCGATGTGGCCGCTGCACTCGTGGCTGCCCGACGCGCACACCGCGGCCCCCACCGTCGGGTCGGTGCTGCTGGCGGGGGTGCTGCTGAAGATGGGCACCTACGGGCTGGTCCGGGTCGCACTGCCGATCGTGCCCGAGGGCGCCGAGGTCCTCGCGCCCTACCTCGCGGCGTTCGCGGTGGTCGGCATCATCTACGGGTCGCTGGCCTGCCTGGTGCAGCGCGACCTGAAACGGCTGATCGCCTTCTCCAGCGTCGGGCACATGGGCTTCGTGCTGCTGGGCATCGCCACGTTGACCCCGGTCGGCATCAACGGTGCGCTGTTCGCCAACATCGCCCACGGGCTCATCACCGGGCTGCTGTTCTTCCTGGTGGGCGCGGTGAAGGACCGCCACCACACCGCCGAGCTGGACGAGCTCGGCGGCGGCCTCTACGAGCGGCTGCCGCGGCTCGGCGGGCTGCTCGCGTTCGCGGCCGTGGCCAGCCTGGGGCTGCCCGGCCTGGCCGGGTTCTGGGGGGAGATGCTCGCCCTGCTGGGCGCGTTCGACCCTCATCCCAGCCTGCACCGCGGCTACTACGTGGTGCTGATGGTCGTCGCCGGGCTCGGCGTGGTCCTGACGACCACCTACTTCGTCGTGATGCTGCGCCGCGTCGCGCACGGCACCAGCGCCGGACGATGGCGCGATGCGGTGCTCATGCGTGACGCCACGGTCCTCGAGCTCGCGGTGTGGGCGCCCGTCGTCGTACTCGTCGTGGTCCTGGGTGTCGTCCCGGGCTGGCTGCTCGACGCCACCGACCCGGTGGTCCGCCGGCTGGTCGGGGGCGGGTCGTCGTGAGCAAGGTGCAGTCGATCGACTACCTGGCGATCGCGCCGGCACTCGTCGTGGCGCTGGCCGCGCTCGGCGTGCTGGTGCTCGACACGTTCCTGCCCGCGGCGCGCCGAGCGGTCGCCGGCTGGGTCGCGACGGCGTCGCTGGTGGTTGGGCTCGTTCTGTTGTTGCCTTTGGCGGGGGAGACCCGGCGTACGTTCTGCGTCCCCGGGGACGGGCTGGTCCTGCCGGCCTGCTCCTACGTCGTGGACGACCTGACGCTGGTGTTCCAGGCGCTGGTGCTCGCCGGGGCGGTCGTGGTGATGCTGCTGTCGCTGGACACCATCCGGGCCAGCGCGCTGCCGGCCGGCGAGTACTGCTTCCTGCTGATGACCTCCGTCGCCGGCGCGCTGACGCTGGCCGCCAGCCGTGACGTGGTGATCCTGGTCGTGGCCCTCGAGCTGGTGTCGCTGCCCGCGTTCGCGCTCGTCGCGCTGCGCCGGTTCGACGGCCGGTCCAGCGAGGCAGCGCTCAAGCTGTTCCTGGTGTCCGTGGTGTCGACCGCGGTGATGCTGTTCGGGCTCAGCCTGGTCTACGGCCTGACCGGTGCCGTGCACCTCGACCGCATCGCGACCGCGCTGTCCGGGACCGGTCCGCGGGAGCCCGCACTGGTGCTGGGGGTGACCCTGTCCATCGCCGGCTTCGCGTTCAAGGTGGCGGCGGTGCCGTTCCACTTCTGGGCGCCGGACACCTACGTCGGTGCGCCGGTGCCGGTCGCCGCCTACCTGTCCGTGGTGTCGAAGGCGG
>JBOGDY010000517.1:0-1945 GCA_050742955.1 Actinomycetes bacterium
GCGGGCGGCTAGCCGAGCTGCCCACCGGTGAGCTCGTCCAACGGGACGTCAACGTCGGCCAGTCGAGCGGTGTCGACGCGGACCCGGGACCGGATCAGCTGGGTTACCGGGCCCTTCGCGTCCCAGACGTTCACGTTCATCCCGGCCAGGACGTGCGAGTCCCGCAGCCAGAAGGCGACGAACTCGAGGCCGTCGACGTCGCCGCGGACCACGACCTCGTCATGGTCGCCGGGTGCGACGTAGCCGGTGTACTCCATGCCGAGGTCGTACTGGTCGGTGAAGAAGTACGGCAACCGGTCGTAGGTGGCCGACTGGCCGAGCATCGCCTTCGCCGCCACGGCCGGCTGGTGCAGCGCCGTCGCCCAGTGCTCGACGCGCACGTGCCGACCAAGGAACGGGTGGTAGGCGTTGGCGACGTCGCCGGCGGCGAAGATGTCGGGGTCCGAGCTGCGCAGGGCGGCGTCCACCGTGACACCGTCGTCGACGGTCAGCCCGCCGGCGCGCGCAAGGTCGGCGTTGGGAGTGACCCCGACGCCCACGACCACGACGTCGGAGCCGATCCGGCTGCCGTCGCCGAGGCGCACTCCTCCGACCGACCGAGTGTCCGCGGCGGGGAAGAGGTCCGCCACGGAGACGCCGCACCGCAGGTCCACGCCGTGCCGCCGGTGCAGGTCGGCGAACACCCGGGCCACCTGCGGCCCGAGCACGTTCAGCAGCGGCAGCTCGGCACGTTCGAGGACCGTCACCTCGCAGCCGGCGGCTCGGGCCGCGGCGGCCGTCTCCAAGCCGATCCAGCCGGCGCCGATGACCACGACACGCGCACCGGGCACGAACGCGGCACGGAGGCGGTCACTGTCGTCGAGGCTGCGCAGATAGCGCACTCCGTCCAGGTCGGCACCGGGGACGCCGAGCCGGCGCGGTGAAGAACCGGTGGCAAGAAGCAGCCTGTCGTAACGAAGGCGGTCACCGTCGCCGGTCAGCAGCCGGTGCGCGGGACGGTCAATGCCGGTCACGGTGGTGCCGACCCGCAGGTCGACCCGCTGGTCGGTGTACCACTCGGCAGGATGGACGAACAGCTTGTCCTCGCCGGCGGCGCCCTGCAGGTACTCCTTCGACAGCGGCGGCCGCTCGTAGGGCCGGTGCGGCTCGGCCCCGACGAGCACCAGGTGCCCGTCGAAGCCCTCGGCGCGCAGCGCCTCGGCGGCCTTGGCGCCGGCGAGACCGCCGCCGACGATGACGAACGTGGGTGTGGTGGTCATGCTGCATCGGCTCCTTCACCGTCGTGCCGGGCGGCGGCCAGCTTGGTGTCGAGGGCCTCGGCGAGGTTCGACCAGGAGGCCTCGAAGGTCGCAAGGCCGTCGCGCTCGAGGTCCGCCACGACGTCGTCGTAGTCGACGCCGGCCGCAGCGAGATCGGCAAGGTGGCCCGCGGCGTCGGCGTACCCGCCGCGGACCGTGTCGCCGCGGACCAGCCCGTGGTCCGCGACAGCGCGCAACGTTGCCTCGGGCATCGTGTTGACGACGCCGGAGGTGACCAGCTCGACGACATAGCGGGTGTCGTCGTAGGACGGGTCCTTGACCCCGGTCGAGGCCCACAACGGCCGCTGCGGCCGAGCACCGGCCGCGGCCAGCGCCTTCCAACGGTCGGTCGCGAAAACGTCCTCGTACCTCTGGAACGCCAGCCGCGCGTTCGCGATGGCAGCCTCGCCGCGCAGGCCCTGCGCGGGCCCGGACCCGAGCTTGTCCAGCCGCTTGTCGACCTCGGTGTCCACCCGGCTGACGAAGAACGACGCGACCGAGGCGAGTCGGGACAGGTCGTGGCCGGCCAAGCGGGCGCGTTCCATGCCGTCGAGGAACGCGTCCATCACGGCCGCGTAGCGATCCAGGGAGAAGATCAGGGTGACGTTGATGCTGATGCCCTCGGCCAGGCACTGTGCGATCGCGGG
>JBOGDY010000518.1:0-1939 GCA_050742955.1 Actinomycetes bacterium
CCGGTGGCGGCGGGTCCGGCGGCGGTGGCGGGTCCGGCGGCGGCGGCGGCGGGAGCACCACCCCCGCACCGCCGAGCGGGTCGTCGTCGGGGACCTCGTCGGGGGCGGAACGGGCCATCGACTACGCCCGAAACCAGATCGGCAAGCCCTACGAATGGGCCGCGACCGGTCCGGACAGCTTCGACTGCTCGGGCCTCACGATGCGGGCGTGGGAGCGGGGCGGGGTGTCACTGCCGCACTACAGCGTCGCGCAGTACGAGCAGGGCAGGAAGGTCTCGCTGGGTTCCCTGCGGCGCGGCGACCTCATCTTCTTCGCCAGCGACAGGAACGACCACTCGACGATCTACCATGTGGGCCTCTACATCGGGAGCGGTCAGATGATCGAGGCGCCCTACACCGGGGAGAACGTGCGGGTCTCGACCATCTTCCGCGACAGCCTGTTCGGCGCCGCGCGTCCGTGACAGCTCCCGTCCCGGCGACAGGGACGCCGGCGTGACCGCGCTATGACGTCCTACGACGACCGTCGCGGTGGCAACGTGGGTGGCTGGCTGCTGCTGTTCGGCATCGGCTACGCCGTGACCCACCACACCGGCACGATCTTCGCGGGCCTGGGCGACGTGGGGGACACCCGGACCAGGTGGGCCGACTGGATCGACCTGCTCACCCCGTTCGTCGTGCTGGGCGCTGCCGGTGCGGCGCTGCGGGCCGGCCGAGCGAGCCGCGGGGCGTGGACCGCGTTCTGGTTCGCCGCCGTCCTCTACACCCTCGGGCAGGGCATCCACCTCGCGGCCAACTCGGTGGCCAACGCGGTGCCGGGCGACGACCCGGACCCGGTGCACCTGTGGGACGAGGTCATCGGCCACTACCTCTGGTACGGCGGGTTCGCCCTGGTCGTGGCCGCACTGGCAGCGACCCTCTCGGAGCGGCGGCCGCGCGGTGGGATCGGGGCACACGTCGTCGCGCTGCTGGTGGGCTTCACGCACTTCACCAACTCGGTCGAGGGTCAGACGCCGGTCATGGGCATCGTGGTCGCCGCTGCCTTCACCGCGTGGGGCCTGCTCAGACGCGACGGCCTGGGTCGGCTGCTGCTCTCGTCGTACGGCTTCTCGTTCCTGCTCTTCGTGGTCTTCGGGCTGTGGCAGGGCGGCTTCCCCGAGTTCAGTGACCTCGGCTGGATCTGAGCCGTTCGGTCGAGTTGACGATCTCGGCCTCCGCCTCCACCCGGCCCGCCCAGGTCGCGCCCTCGACGGACTTTCCGGGCTCGAGGTCCTTGTAGACCTCGAAGAAGTGCTGGATCTCCAGCCGGTCGAACTCCGAGACGTGGTGGATGTCGCGCAGGTGCTCCATCCGTGGGTCGGTGGCCGGCACGCACAGCACCTTGTCGTCGCCGCCGGCTTCGTCGGTCATCCGGAACATGCCGAGCGCGCGGCACCGGATGAGGCAGCCGGGGAACGTCGGCTCGTCGAGCAGGACCAGCGCGTCCAGGGGGTCGCCGTCCTCGCCGAGCGTGTCCTCGATGAAGCCGTAGTCGGCCGGGTAGCGCGTCGAGGTGAACAGCATCCGGTCCAGCCGCATCCGGCCGGTCGCGTGGTCCAGCTCGTACTTGTTCCGATGGCCCTTGGGGATCTCGATGAGGACGTCGAACTCCACGAGGCACCTCCCGTCGGCTGACCGCGACGGTGGGCGAGGCGGCCGGCGGCTAGTGTCCCGCACGCGGGGACAGCCGATGAAGCGAGGTGTGGTGCGGGGCGTACGCCGGGGCAGTTCCCGCCGCGTCTGGATCCCCGGGCTCGTCCTCGTCCTGGTCCTGTCCGCGCTGGTCGCCGGTCTGGCCGCGACCGGGCGGCTGCCGGTCGACGCCCTCGACGACCCCGAGCCGACACCGGACCCGGGCCGGACCGCCAGCCCGTCGCCGCCCGCGGCACCGCCGGTGCTGACC
>JBOGDY010000519.1:0-1937 GCA_050742955.1 Actinomycetes bacterium
ACCTCGCGACGGGCTGGGCCGGCCGCTGCCGCGTGACGCCGCCGGGGTGGAGCGGGTTCCCGACGACCTGGTGCTTCCGCCCGCCGAGTCGCTGACGGAGGCCCAGCGGCTCCTCGACGCGGGCCGACCGTTCCACGCCCACGAGGTGCTCGAGGGCACCTGGAAGGCAGCGCCCCCGGCCGAGCGGGACCTGTGGCAGGGGCTGGCCCAGCTGGCGGTCGGGCTCACCCACCTCGCCCGCGGCAACCACACCGGTGCGGCGTCGCTGCTGCGCCGGGGCGCCGGGCTGCTCACGCCGTACGGCGCGGACCCGCCGTACGGCGTGGACGTGACCGGTCTGGTGGCGCTCGCCGGTCGGCTGGCCGGTCAGCTGGACGGCGGGGTCGTGCCCGACCTGCCGCACCCGCCGAGGCTGCGCGGCTGATCAGGCGCAGGAGCCGGTGTCGACCGGGTCGTCCTCGGCCCGGCCCGCCTCGGCGACCGGGATCGCCTCGTCCAGGGTCAGGGCATAGCCCGTGTCGGCGTCGTCGAGCGACTTGGCGAAGATGACGCCGTAGACGTTCCCCCTGGGGGACAGCAACGGGCCCCCCGAGTTGCCGGGCTCGACGTCAGCCAGCAGCGAGAACACCTCGCGGGTCACCTGCCTGCGGTGGTAGATGTCCGGGCCGCGCGCGTCGACGGTGTCCCGGACGCGGGCGGCCCCGAGGGTGTAGGGACCGCCCTGGGGGAAGCCGGCGACCACGGCCTGGTCGCCGCGGGAGGCACCGGCCTGGAAGTCGAGGGCCGGCGCGGTCAGGTCGGGGACGTGCAGCACCGCCAGGTCCCGGTCCGGGTCGTAGACGATCACGGTCGCGTCGTAGCGCCGGCCGTCGCCACCCACCTGGACGTCAGGGTCGTCCACTCCGGCCACGACGTGGGCGTTGGTCATCACGTGGCGCGGGGCGTAGACGAACCCGCTGCCCTCGACCCGGCGACTGCACGCGTCGGCGTTGCCCTCGACCCGCACGATGCTGCGGCCCGCCGCCCGGATCCCGGCCGTGCGCGCCACCGCGGGGTCGGGTGGCTGGACCGGGCGGATCCGCTCGGCGGACAGACCGCCGAAGACCGTCGGCAGGCCGTTGTCGTCGAGCACCCGCCGGAAGGAGGAGAACAGCGTGCTCGCCTCATCGGGCATGATCCGGTCGACCGCGGTGATCACCGAGGAGTCGCTGATCTGGCGGGACAGCGAGGGCAGCGGGCCAGGCCGCAGGGCGGAGGCCAGGAACCAGGTCACGATCAGCATCGCCAGGACGCTGACGAGCGCACCCATGCCGGCGTCGACCGCCTGCGCCGGCGCCCAGGTGATGCGGTCCCTGATCAGGGAGCCGCCCCAGGCCGCCAGCACCTGGCCGCCGGTCGCGCACAGCAGCACGATCGCGATCGCCCCGACCGACTGCCCCAGCCCCGGCTCGAGGTCGCCCACCACGGCGGGGGCCAGGCTGACGCCCAGGACTCCCCCGGTGAGGAACCCGCCGAAGGCCAGCACACCGACGACGAAGCCCTGCCGGTAGCCGGAGACCCCGAAGGACACTGCGGCGATCAGCAGCAGCAGGTCGAGCCAGTTCACCGGCCGGTCACCTCGCCGGCCCCCGTCATCTCAGGCGGCAGGTCCTCGACCCGCGACTGGTCCCAGGGCTGCTCCCAGCCGGCGAGCCGCAGCAGGCGGTCGAGGAGGCCGGCGGTGAACCCCCAGACGAGCAGGTCCCCGACCCGGAAGGCGGCGCCGACGTAACCGCTGGGGTGGCGCACCCGCAGCCGGTTCGCCGGGTCGAGCAGCTGCGCCAGCGGCACCCGCTGCACCGACGCCACCTCCGCGGGGTCGATGACCGAGACCTCGGACGGCGACCGCCACCAGCCGAGCACCGGGGTGACCACGAAACCGCTGGGCGGCAGGAACA
>JBOGDY010000520.1:0-1931 GCA_050742955.1 Actinomycetes bacterium
ACGCCGACGAGCGCGACGACGGGCAGGACGACTGGGCGGTCGACACCCGCTGACCCGCCCGGGTCAGATCAGGCCGGATGCTCGCCGGTCAGCGTGACGGTCCCATCGCCAGGCCGCACCGTCCCGGCCACCCAGCCCGGCACGCCACGGCCGTGCAGCAGCCGGACCGCCCGGTCGGCGTCGTCGGGCGCCACCACGGCCACCATCCCGACCCCGGCGTTCAGCGTGCGCTCCAGCTCCTCGCGGTCAAGGCCGCCAGCCCGCTGGACGAGAGCGAAGATCGGCTGCGGGCGCCACGTCGTACGGTCGATCGTCGCCGACAGGTGCCTGGGCAGCACCCGCGCCAGGTTCGCCGCCAGGCCGCCGCCGGTGACGTGCGAGAACGCGTGCACCGCCAGGCCGTCGACCAGGGCCAGGCAGTCGCGGGCGTAGATGCGGGTCGGCTCGAGCAGCTCCTCGCCGAGGGACCGGGAGAGCTCCTCGACGTGGCGGTCCAGCGACCAGCCGGCCCGCTCGAGCAGCACCTGGCGCACCAGCGAGTAGCCGTTGGAGTGCAGCCCGCTGGACCCCATCGCCACCAGCACGTCACCGTCACGCACCCGGTCGGCGCCCAGCAGCCGGTCCGCCTCGACCACCCCGGTGCCGGCGCCGGCCACGTCGTACTCGTCCGGCTCGAGCAGCCCCGGGTGCTCGGCCGTCTCACCACCGAGCAGCGCGCAGCCGGCGAGCACGCACCCCTCGGCGATGCCCTTGACGACCGCCGCGACCCGCTCGGGCACCACCCGGCCGCAGGCGATGTAGTCGGTCATGAACAGCGGCTCCGCCCCGCACACGACGAGGTCGTCTACCACCATGCCGACCAGGTCACGGCCGATCGTGTCGTGCCGGTCCATGCGGGCGGCGATCGAGACCTTGGTGCCCACGCCGTCGGTGGAGGTGGCGAGCAGCGGACGGCGGTACGACGACAGAGCGCTGGCGTCGAACAGTCCGGCGAAGCCACCGATGCCGCCGACGACCTCCGGCCGGCCGGCCTTGGCGACCCAGGCCTTCATCAGCTCGACGGCCCGGTCGCCGGCCTCGATGCTGACGCCGGCGTCTGCATAGGTGGCGCGCTCGCCCTGGTGGCCCATGGTCGGTGAGCCTATCGGCGGGTGTGTTCGGCGCCGATAATGGTCATCGGTAGATCGGGCAAGCCCATTCCATGCGAACATCCGGTGACTTGCGTCTGAGGAGGATGGTTACATCACGGAAGGCGCAGCCTGTCTCGACCTGGAAGATCTTCCGGATGCGGTTCGGGTGGGCCGGCACTTCGTCGAGGACCAGATGGTCGCGCGCGGTGCCCACGAGTTTGTCGATGATGCTGGCCTCGTTGCCGGGGAGTTGCTGGCCAACGCTCGTCAGCACGGGTTGGCCCCGGTCACTGTGTGTGTGAGCGGCGACGCCGACGTGGTCCGGGTCGAGGTCCGCGACGGGAGCTCCCGCACCCCGGTTCGCGCGGCACACAGTCTGAGCAACATGACCGGGCGCGGTCTCACGCTGGTTGATGCTTTTGTGTCGCGTTGGGGCGTCGAGCGCGGCCCGGGGCGAGGCAAGACCGTCTGGGTGGAGTTCGCGGGTGACTCCGCGACGAAACTCGGCCAGGAGCAGCGTGACGCCCTCCTGGTGGAGTGGGCGGACGACGCCGTACAGAGCACCGAGGAGCTCTTCACGGTTGTCCTCGGTGATGTCCCGACCGACCTGCTCATCGAAGCGAAGTCGCACATGGACAACCTTGTGCGGGAGTTCCTTCTGGCCAGTGCTGCTGGCAGCCCAGGTGAGGACGAGGCCCCCGAGCACTACGCGCGCCTGATCGATACGGTTGTTCACGGCTTCAGCGATGCCCGGCATGCGATCAAACGGCAGGCGCTGGCCGCAGCGGGCCGCGGCGACCG
>JBOGDY010000521.1:0-1920 GCA_050742955.1 Actinomycetes bacterium
CAGGTCGCGGGGGCCCAGCGCGTGGGTCTGCTCGAGCAGGAACCGCTGCGCCGCGGCCCGGGTCCACTCGTCCAGCCCCAGGGCGTCGAGCCGGTCGAACACCTCCAGCACGACCTTCGCCTGCGCGACGTTGATGTCGCCGGCCGCGAGCGCGGCGGCCAGCGCCGGGTGCCGGCCGATGGCGTCGGCGTCGCGGAGTCGGGCGGTGGCCTGCTGGTGGGTGACCCGGAACCGGTCCGCCACCCAGCCCGGGGTGGTCAGCGCCTGGGTGCGTGACCTCAGGTCCCGGGCCTGGGCCTCCCGCAGCAGCGCGCCGCGGGCGGCGACCAGCTGGGCCTCGACCCGCTGGAGCACCGCCAGGGAGGTCTCCACCTCGTCGTCGCCCAGCTGCCAGACGGTGCCGTCGCAGGCGTCGCCCAGCCCGGCGGACGCGGCCCGGGCGCCGGCCAGCACCGGGTGCTCCGCGACCAGACCCGCCTGACTCATACCGGCAACCTAGCGAGGAGGTCGGACACAACCCCCCGACGGAAACCCGTTGTCCACAAAGGCGAAAGCCCCTGCTCAAGGTGCGGGGACGGGTGGCGCGGCCATCGGCAGCACGACGAGGCGACGGGGGTAGTTCGGAGGGCGAGTTCACCGATCGGTTACGAAGGTCGATCTTGGGAACCGTGCGACTACGGTCTCCCTCCAACCGGGGGAGGATCCAATGAGACTTGGCTTCGCGATGCCCTTGGTCGTGGTGACCGCGGCCGGCGGGCTCGGACTGTTCGCCCCTGCGAGCGCCCCCGCCAGCTGCGTGGCGCCGTCGTTGACGGTTCCTGGCGCACCCGCTGGAGAGCCCATGACCACCTCGACGGGCGAGAAGCTGAGCACGGTGCGCCTCCATGTGGGGCAGCAGGTGACGGTGCGAGGCAAGTGGTTCCGCCTGGGCTGCAACGACACCGGCGGCAGCAGTGGCTGCTCCGGACCGCGGAGCACCGCAGATGCGGGGCCTCCAGCACGCCGCTGCCGTACTCAGCCAGCGCGGGCGTCGACGAGGACCCCGACCTTGTCGATGCGGTGCTCGGGATTGCCCAGAGCGTCGGTCCAGTAGTTGCCACGGGCGTGGTCCTCGGGCGTCGCGCAGGTCGACAGGGTGACCATCGGCCGGGTCGCCGGCCGGCCGGGGTATCCGGGCACCGGCGCGGACTGTCGAGCCATGGACCGGTTCGAGCGGAAGGAGACCGTCATCGTCCGGGTCACGACGTAGTCGTAGGTCGTACCGCCGCTCTCGACCAGGATGTGCGCACCGTTCCGGACCGACGGCAGCGCCCGGAACGGACGATCGGCGGAGGTGCGGTGGGCGGTGATGATCAAGTTGCCGACCTGGCCGGGACCGACCCCCCCGCCGGGACCGCGGGGGCTGGCCGCCGGGCCGCGGTCCTGGATGCGGGTACCCGGCTCGTCGTCGGGCCGGCCCTTGTAGGCGACGACTCGCAGGTCGTGAACGCGGATGGACGGGATGGACACCCGGAAACGCGTCGACTGACTCCCCACCCGGACCCGGTCCTGGCTGACAACCGGTCGATCCGCCTCCGTCGGCGGCGCGACCCGCGTCGGGGCGGCACGTGGTGTGCCAGCCGCACCGGGCGTGGCCGAGGTCGTCGATGTTGTCGATGGCACCGGCCGGGAGCCGTCGGTCGCCTCAGGATCGTCCGTGCACGCGGCGAGCGACCCGATCATCACTGCGGCCAGGCCTGCCGCCGCCGCCAGACGCATCGCCATGTTTCAGCGTAACCCCGGGCCCGGACCGGACCCGCTGGCCGCCGGCGAGGTCTCCTACGCCCGCCTCAGCCGTCGACAAGGACGACAAACAGCGTCCGCGGGCCGTGCACGCCCTCGACCCTGGACAGCTCGATGTCGCTGGTGGCCGACGGGCCG
>JBOGDY010000522.1:0-1918 GCA_050742955.1 Actinomycetes bacterium
GGTCCGCAGCAGCCACAGAAGCGACACCACCCCGACCAGGACCAGTGCCGCGGCCGGCAGCAGACGCTGGGCCACGCCGGCTGTCGCAGCACGGTCCGTGACCGGGGCCACCGTGGCCACGACACTCAGGACCCCGAAGGCACCGAGCGCAACCCGTGGGCGTCGCACGCCGACCACACCAGTCAGCACCGCAAGTACGCCGACGGTGACGACAACACCCCCGATGAGGACCGGCTTGTCGTTCGAGCCGAAGGTCTCGATCGCCCACTCCTTCAGCGGCCGCGGCGTCATGTCGACCGCACGGTTCCCGACCGCCAGCAGCGGAGACGTCACCCCGGTCGACACCGCGGCGGCTGCTTCGGACACGGCAACCGCGCCGACTCCTGCGAGCAGCCCGGCCGCGCCGCCGGCAAGCCACCGTCGAGGCGCCGGTTCAGGAGGTCTCTCGTGCGGCCGACCGGCACTCCTCGCCTGAGACATGGTTCAGGTTCGGCACCAACCGGAGGTTGGATGGGTACGTCAGGCTGCCGGTCGTTCCGGCTCAGCGGCCGCGGTCCGAGGTCAGCCGGTGGTGGAGTCGGCCTCCGGGTCGATGGTGCGGCCGGCCCAGGTCCAGGCGTACGACGTGTCCTCGCACGCCAGCGCCGGGTCGAGCAGGTCCAGCGGCCGGAAGGTGTCGACCATGACCGCCAGCTCGTCGGTCTTCTCCTTCCCGATCGAGGCCTCGACCGATCCCGGCTGCGGACCGTGCGTGAAACCCGACGGGTGCAGCGAGATCGAGCCCTGCTCGATGCCCGCCCCCTTGCGGGACATGAAGTCGCCGCCCGTGTAGAAGATGACCTCGTCCGAGTCGACGTTGGCGTGGTTGTAGGGCGCGGGGATGCCCTCGGGGTGATAGTCGAACAGTCGCGGCACGAACGAGCAGATGACGAAGTTGGGGCCCTCGAACGTCTGGTGCACCGGCGGCGGCTGGTGCAGCCGGCCGGTGATCGGCTCGAAGTCGTGGATGGAGAACACGTAGGGGTAGAGGCAGCCGTCCCAGCCGATGACGTCGAACGGGTGGTGCGCGTAGTGGAAACGCGTCCACGCGCTGGCAGTGCCCAGGCCACGATGCTGCACCAGCACCTCGACGTCCTCGCCGTCGGCCGTGAACGGCTCGCTCGGGCCGCGCAGGTCGCGCTCGCAGTAGGGCGAGTGCTCGAGGAACTGGCCCTTCCTCGACAGGTACCGGCGGGGCGCACCGATGTGGCCGGACGCCTCGACGACGAGGGTGCGCAGCACGTCCCCGGGACCCGGCACCCAGCGGTGGGTGGTCGAGGTCGGGATGACGACGTAGTCGCCGGCGCTCACGTCAAGAGCACCGAACACGGTCTCCACAGTCGCAGAGCCTGCCTCGACGTACACGCACTCGTCACCGATCGCGTTGCGGTAGTAGGGCGACGGACGGTCGGCCACCGCGTAGGAGAGCCGGACGTCGGCGTTGGCGAGCAGGTGCTGGCGACCGAGCACCGGGTCGGCCGCGGCGGTGTCGAGCTTGTGGGTCTTGAGGTGGCGGGGCTTGAGCGGGTGGTTGGGACGGCGGTCGTACGACGGGCCGTCGAACACCTCGCTCGACACGATCGCTGTCGGGATGCCCCGGTGGTAGAGCAGCGACGCGTCGGAGGAGAAGCCCTCGACGCCCATCAGCTCCTCGGCGAAGAGGCTGCCGTCGGGCTGGCGGAACTGGGTGTGCCGCTTGCGCGGGACCTCACCGACCTGGCGGTAGTACGGCATCTGGTGCTCCTCGTGACGACGGTGCTACCCGTCACCCTGCCACGGACATTGGGTAGCGTGCGGGCCATGGCCGCACCGCCCGGGACGCTCCTCGACCAGATCGTCGACGACGCAGCGCTGTTCCCGCCCGGCAACGCGCCGATGG
>JBOGDY010000523.1:0-1915 GCA_050742955.1 Actinomycetes bacterium
CGGAGATATGCCTTCGCGGAACGAATGCGAAGGCCCATGTTCGCGGACTCCGTCCGGGCGAGTTCGGAGAGCATGGCGATCAGCAGCCGGGCATCGGGGTGGGAGGAGTCCAGGTTGTCCTGCACGGAGACGAGACGGCCGTCGACCTTCTCGATCTTGTCCAGCACGAGCCCAACATGTCCGATTCCCTGACGAGACAGCCGGTCGAGCTTCCAGACGATCAAGGTCCCAACAACACCGGAGGTGACGGCAGCGAGCGCCGCGTCGAAGCCCTTCCGTTCCACTCCCTTCTTGAAACCAGAGAGCCCGCGGTCGATGTGGACCTCGCGGACCTTCAGGCCGTTCCGCACTGCCCACTCCCGACAGTCAGCTTCTTGCCGCTCGATCGCTGTCTTGCCCTCGCGGTCCTGGGACAGGCGGAGGTAGAGGTCCGCGTACCCGTTCTGCGGTTCCATCTGGCCTCTCCAAGGTCAGTGGCTATGGCGAACTGAACCTTGGGTCTGGCCTATCGCATGGTCCGGACACTGAAGTCGAGGACCAGAACCTTGCCGCGGAGGTCGGCCAGCGAGAGGTCGCGACCACCGGTGTTCAGCCAGCCCCGGCCGGTCAGCTCCGCGCCCGTACCCGCCCTCGGTCCATGCTCCATTCAACCCGGGCAGCGGTCAGGGCGACCACTTGCGCATGATCAACGGAGAGAGGTGGTGGGGGTCAGAGGCGGCGGTCGGCGAGCACGGGGAAGCCGGACCGGGTCTTCGGCACCAGACCGGGGTCGAGGTCCACGACCAGCACCTGCTCGCCGTCGCCCGCCTCGGCCAGCACCGTGCCCCACGGGTCGACGACGACCGACCGACCGCCCATCGGCACACCGGCGTGCGTGCCCGCGGTGTTGCAGGCCACGACGTACATCTGGTTCTCCACGGCCCGGGCCCGCGCGAGCAGCGACCAGTGCGCCACCCGCTTCGCGGGCCAGGCGGAGGGCATCAGCAGCACCTCGGTGCCCCGGTCGAGCAGTGCGCGGAACATCTCCGGGAAGCGCAGGTCGTAGCACGTGGCCAGACCGAAGCGCTCGTGCACGACCACGTCGGACCCGGCGGTCATCAGCTTGGGCTCGCCCTCGCCGAACCCGAACAGGTGGATCTTCCGGTAGGTCGTCAGCACCGCACCGTCGGCGCGCAGTAGCACCGAGGTGTTGAACAGCCGCCCCGCCTCGTCACGTTCGACCAGGGAGCCCATGTGCAGGGTCGCCCCCAGGTCCCGGGCGGCGGCCTGCATCGCCTGCACCGCCGGCCCGTCGAGGGGCTGGGCGTGCTCCTCCCACCGGTCGTAGGCGAAGCCGCCCTGCGGCCACAGCTCGGGCAGTACGACGAGGTCGGCCCCCGCCTGGGCCCGCACCAGGGCAGCGACCCGGGCTGTTCGCTCGGCGGAAGTCTCGTCGTCACCGTAGGCCAGCTGGATCACGTGGGTACGCATGCAGATAGCCTCGCACGTCGGCGCGACCAGGCCCGCAACGGAGGAGTGCCGGATGAGTGACCTCGGGACCTACGTCGACGCGTTCGAGCAGTCGATCCGGTCCACCATCGACCTGGCCGGGTCGCTCGACGGCAACGACTGGAGACGGCCAACGGACCTGCCCGGTTGGACGGTGCACGACACCGTCGCCCACCTGGCGGCCGTCGAACGGGAGCTGCTGGGCCACCCCAGGCCGCCGCGTCTGGCCACCTACGGCCCGCACGTCCGCAGCGCGTTCGGCCGGCACATGGAGGACGGCGTGGCGGCGCGGCGCGATCGCTCCTCGGCCGAGGTGGTCGCCGAGCTGGCCGACGCCCTCGAGCTGCGGCTGCCGCAGATGCGGTCGATGCGGCCCGAGGACGCTCCGGTGCGGGTCCCGGCGGGCGAGCGCTGGAGCGTGGAGCAG
>JBOGDY010000524.1:0-1913 GCA_050742955.1 Actinomycetes bacterium
TCCGCAAGCCCAAGCAGGCCAAGAAGCCGAAGGCGGCGCCCGGCGGCAGCAGCATCGTGCCGCCCACCGGACGCCGCGACAAGTAGACGGGTTGATCGCCCCGGATCAGACCTGGGGAGACGGGCTGTGGCCGGCGAGGTGGGGTTCTTCGAGCTCGGCGTGGACGACGCCGATCGGGCTCGGGCGTTCTACGAGGCGTTGTTCGGCTGGCGGCTCGAGCCCGGACCGTCAGGCCAGGGGTTCACGATAGGAACGCCGAACGTGCCGGGCGGGCTGCACGGAGGCGACCCCGGCGCTGTCCCCTACCTGTTCTTCCGGGTCGACGACATCGACGCGGCGATCGAGCGTGTCCGCGAGCTCGGCGGCACCGTCGGGGAGGCGGACGTCGAGGGCGGTGAGGACGCGGTGGCGCAGTTCGGCCGGTTCACGATGTGTCGCGACGAGCAGGGCTCCTCGTTCGGCCTGCACCAGCCGCCGCCGCGGTAGCGCGGCCGGTCCGGGTCACGGCCACCACGTCGTGGGCGGGTCGACCCGCCGCCAGTCCTCGGGCCTCGAAGCAGGTGCGGGCCCGCCACGGCACCTCGACGACCACGTCGTACGCCGGGTGCTCGGCCAGCACGGCACGGACCTGCACGGCGTAGTGCCGCCAGTCGGTGGCGACGTGCAGCCGGCCACCGGGCACCAGCCGGTCGGCCACAAGGTCTGCGAACTCCGGCGACACGAGCCGGCGCTTCCAGTGCCGACGCTTGGGCCACGGGTCCGGGAAGAACACCCGCACCTCGGCCAGTGAGGCGCTCCCGAGCATCGACCGCAGCAGCACCAGCGCGTCGCCGTCGCCGACCCGCAGGTTGGTCAGCCCCCGATCCTCGACCCGCCGGAGCAGCGCGCCCTGGCCAGGCGTGTGCACGTCGACGGCCAGCACGTCGAGACCGGGCTGGGCGGCAGCCATCGCAGCAGTGGCCTCGCCCATGCCGAACCCGATCTCGAGCACGACCGGGGCGTCCCGGCCGAAGAGCCTCGTCAGGTCCAGCGGCGTGCCGTCGACGTAGACGCCGAACGTCTGCCACAGACGGGACCGCGCGCCCGCCTGGCCGGTGGTGAGCCGGCGCGCGCGTCGCTTGTAGCTGCGCACGGGTGCCGTGGCGGCAGGGAGCGTGGACATCGGCCCATCCTCCCAGGTGTCGGTGCCGGGTCCTACGATCGCGGGGAACCGCGAGGAGGTCCCGTCATGGAGAAGCGCAGCTTTGCCCGGCCCACCGAGGCCGACGTGGCGTGGTTCGACGCCCTGCTGCCCGACCTGCCGGGGGTGAGCCGCCGCAAGATGTTCGGCAACGTGGCCGGCTTCTCCGGTGACGCGATGTTCCTGTGCCTGTTCGGCGACCGGGTGGCCGTGCGCCTCGACGAGGACGACCGGGCCCGGCTGCTGGCCGAGCCCGGCACCGAGCAGTTCGAGCCGATGCCGGGCCGGCCGATGAGGGAGTACGTCGTGCTGCCGGGCACCTGGCGGGACGACCCGGCGCGAGCGCATGAGTGGGTCGGGCGCTCCGCGGCCTACGCCGCGACGGTCCCCCCGAAGAAGAAGCCGGCCAAGAAGTAGATCCTCCCACCAGGGCCCGTGAGTCGACTCAGCCGATGACCGCGCTGGAGACCGAACGGGCTTGTCGAGTCTGTCCGGCTGAGTCGCCGTCCAGCCACGGGTCGTCCGGGCGGGGCCGGTCGAACGTCGGCCGGGCGGCCTGCCAGTAGCCCCGGGTGAAGTCGGGGACCTTGACCGGACGCAGCGCGTCGGTGCGCATCGACTCGTGGCTGAGCGGGATCACCGAGCACCATGCCGCCGAGTCGTAGACGTCGATGTCGGGCGTCATGCCCAGCCGCATCGTCTGCACGAGTCGGAAGATGGTGACGAAGTCGCC
>JBOGDY010000525.1:0-1909 GCA_050742955.1 Actinomycetes bacterium
GGTCAGCGTCGTGAGCGTCGGCCTCGCGACGGTGACCGCCAACAGGGCGGCCGGCAGCAGCAGGGTGGCCAGCAGCAGGGCAGCGGGCAGCAGCAGGGTGGCCAGCAGTCGGGCGGCGGCCAGCAGCAGGGCGGCGGCCGGCAGCAGCAGAGCGGTCGCGACGACGACGACGACTTCGACGGCCGGGGTGGCGGGCGCCGACGCCGCGGTCGCTACCGGGACCGCAACCGCCGCCGCGGCCGCGACGGGTTCACCCCGGGTGACACGGAGGGCAACCTGCCCGAGATCAGCGAGGACGACGTCCTCATCCCCGTGGCCGGCATCCTCGACATCCTCGACAACTACGCGTTCGTGCGGACCTCGGGCTACCTGCCCGGTCCGAACGACGTCTACGTCTCGCTCGCCCAGGTCCGCAAGAGCGGGCTCCGCAAGGGCGACGCGATCACCGGGGCCGTCCGCCAGCCGCGCGAGGGCGAGCGCAAGGAGAAGTTCAACGCGCTCGTGCGCCTCGACACCGTGAACGGCACCGAGCCGGAGAAGGCGCGCGGCCGGGTCGAGTTCGGCAAGCTGACGCCGCTGTACCCCCAGGACCGGTTGCGGCTCGAGGCCGAGTCCGGCGGGCTCACCACCCGGGTCATCGACCTGGTGGCGCCGATCGGCAAGGGCCAGCGCGGCCTGATCGTCTCGCCGCCCAAGGCGGGCAAGACGATGGTTCTGCAGGCCATCGCCAACGCGATCACCGCCAACAACCCTGAGTGCCACCTCATGGTCGTCCTCGTCGACGAACGGCCAGAGGAGGTCACGGACATGCAGCGCTCGGTGAAGGGCGAGGTCATCGCCTCGACCTTCGACCGGCCCGCCGAGGACCACACGATCGTCGCCGAGCTCGCCATCGAGCGCGCCAAGCGGCTGGTCGAGCTGGGCCACGACGTCGTCGTACTGCTCGACTCCATCACGCGACTGGGCCGCGCTTACAACCTCGCCGCCCCGGCGAGCGGGCGCATCCTGTCTGGCGGCGTGGACTCCACCGCGCTCTACCCGCCCAAGCGGTTCTTCGGCGCGGCCCGCAACATCGAGCACGGCGGCTCGATGACGATCCTGGCCACGGCCCTGGTCGAGACCGGCTCGCGGATGGACGAGGTGATCTTCGAGGAGTTCAAGGGCACCGGCAACATGGAGCTCAAGCTCGACCGCAAGCTCGCGGACAAGCGCATCTTCCCGGCGGTGGACGTCGACGCGTCCGGCACCCGCAAGGAAGAGATCCTGATGGCGCGAGACGAGCTGCAGATCACCTGGAAGCTCCGGCGGGTTCTGCACGCCCTCGAGACCCAGCAGGCCCTCGAGCTGTTGCTGGACCGGATGAAGAAGACCTCGAGCAACAGCGAGTTCCTCATGCAGGTCCAGAAGACCATGCCGATGCCGGGCAACGGCAACGGCAACGGTGGCGACGACGACTGACCGGACACAACCGGACAAACGATGAGGGACCGCCCCGGGCCGGGGCGGTCCCTCATCCTTTCGGGTGATGCCTTACCCCTCACCGGGGCTATGTGTCCGCGGAACCTGCCGACCGATGGATGACTGAGGTCGTTTTACGAAGTCTTGACCAAGGGGTCGGACGGCAGCCTCGCGCACAGTCGGACAGGGCGAGGAGTCGGACGCGATGAGCGGGACAGGCCGGGAGCACGGTGGGAGGCTGGTCGCCGCGGCGGTGGCAGCGGGACTGCTCACGCTGCTCGGCCTGCTGTTCCCCTCTATCGCCTGGGCAGCTCCCAGCGAGGATGTCACCCTGTCCTGCAGCGGCAACACGCTCACCGGCACCGTCGTGGTCACCGGTGCCCCCGCGGGGACGTCGGTGACGCTGCGACTCGAGGTGCAGGACCCCGGCTGGCGCGGCACCCCACTGAGC
>JBOGDY010000526.1:0-1905 GCA_050742955.1 Actinomycetes bacterium
GGACAGCACCGTGGTAATCGGCTGGTGCACGACCTCGTCGGCCGACAGGACCCCGCCGTTGGACTTCATCACGTAGAACGGCACGCCCGGTGCCAGCTCCTCGAGCCGGGCCTTGATGTTGGCGACGTAGCGGCTCATCTTCGGCTTCACGGCCGCGTCCACCAACGTGGTCACGGACCGTTCGTACTCGCGGTACTCCCGCAGCACGTCGCTGGAGATCGAGACCACGGCATCGGGGTGCTCGCGGCGCAGGATCTCGCGCATCCGCAGCTCGTGCGCCGGCTCGGCGTACGAGTGCAGGAAGCACACCCCGATCGTCGCGATCCCCTGGTCGCGGAACCACCGCGCGACCGCGGTCGCGCCCTCCTCGTCGAAGGGCCGCACCTCGTTGCCCCGGAAGTCCAGCCGGCCGCCGACGGTCCTGACCCGGTCGGCGGGCACGATGCGGGGCGGTTTCACCCAGAAGTAGGAGTTGCCGTAGCCGTCGGGCACGCTCTGCCGGGCGATCTCCAGGACGAACTCGTAGCCCTCGGTGGTGATGAAGCCGAGGTCACCGACCTTGCCCTCGAGGAGCTGGTTGGTGGCGACGGTGGTGCCGTGACTGACCGCGGTGACGTCGCTGCCGGTCACACCCATCAGGTCCAGGACCTTGCGTACGCCGGTGAGGAAGCCGTCGGCGGGGTCCGACGGGGTGGACGGCGTCTTGGTGGTGACCAGCTCGCCGGACGCCTCGTCCAGCGCCACCACGTCGGTGAAGGTGCCGCCGGTGTCGATGCCGATCCGGATGCGGCGTTCCGCCGCGTCGCCGGGCGGGGCTGTGGCCATGCGGGTCATTCAACCGGGGTGCTACCCCTTTCGTGCAACCGACCGGTCTTCTGCTCGGCCCGCTCGGCCCATCCCGGCCACAACCGGCGGGCGACGTCGGCGTCGAGGTGGCCGCCCAGGTGCATCGATCGCCACACCCCGCGGTAGCCGGGCAGCACGCCCGCCGCGATCAGGATGTGGCCGAGGATCACCGGCGTCACGGCGTAGGTCGACCAGCGGTGGACGTGCACCAGGAACGCGAACGTCGGGCCGCCGTGCAGCTGGGTCATCGCCACCCCGCTGCCGATCAGCGCGACGAGGAGCACGACGAGCACGACGTTCGCGATCCGCTGCCCCGGGTCGAAGTGCCCCTCGTGCCGGCGGAACCGGCCGGTGAAGGCGGCCAGCGGGAGGCTGGCCAGCCAGCGGGCGTCCTCACGTCGGAACCGCAGCGAGTCGACGGTGAACGTGACCGCCGCCCGGACGCCGACGACCAGGCCCAGCACCACCACGCCAGTCAGCGCCCACCCGGTCCAGTCGTGCAGCCGGGTGTCGGGCTTCCCGGTCAGGCGGGACAGTGGCGACGGGTGCCCCTCGCGGCCGAGCGCGAGCCACCAGCCGGTCCCGAGCAGCACGAGCACCGTCAGGTACACCGCCGCGTGGAACCAGCGCGCGGACCGGCCGTAGCGCTGCACGGTCCGGCGGGGCCGGTCAGTAGTTGTAGCCACCGTCGTCGCTGCTGCTCGAGGACTGGCCGCCGCCGCCGACCGTCACGTCGATCTTGTCGTCGGCACCGGCGGACGAGTGGTCGGCGTGCTGCAAGGTGACGTCGATCTCGTGCTTGCCCGGGGACAGGCCCTTGACCTGGAACCTGTTGGCGCCGACCACGGTGTAGTCGTTCTGGTTGCCGTCGACGAAGACGTGGACATGGTCCCGGCCGCTGTCCGGCGGGCCGAGCTTCTCCGACGAGTTCCAGGTGAGCATGAACGGCTGCTGCACGGTCGCGCCGTCCTCCGGCGAGGTGATCGTGAGCTTGGGGCCGCCGCCCCCCGTCGTAGTCGCGCTGCTGTCCGCGCTCGAGCCGCAACCGGCCACCGCGAG